>DASQJL010000123.1 GCA_035631035.1 Candidatus Binatia bacterium
GACGCCTGGAATCTTGGCGTTGCGTGCATCGAGGTTCGGGGGAGCGTCGGGGAGCGGCTCGATCAGGTGCTGCGGCATCTCCGAGGGCCTAGGCTCCCTTCGGAGCGAAGGGGCTAGCGGCTCGGACCGAATCGGTGGACGAGCCCTGACGTGAATCGAAAGTACTGCGGCTTCCCCTCCAGGCCGATGCTCACGCTTGGCGTCCTCAAGAATCTCCGGCCCGAGCCCATGCCCCCATACGATCCCAGGAACTCGACATCGAGGGATTGGGCGAGTCGAACCGCCAGACCGAGGCCCACCTCGCCGGAGGTCGAGACGCCCGAGGATGTTCCCCTTTCGCCATGACCCGATAACGTGACACGGAGGTTCCCCACGCCGAGGGTCCCGAGGAGGAAGGGATTCACTCTGCGATCGGGCAGGAAGAAGTAGCGCGAGAAGAGGCTGACGCCAAGAAAGCGGTATTGGAGCTGATCGGGGCCGCCGGGATAGGTGCTCGCCAGCAGCTCCTCGAACCCTTCATCGCCCCCGAAGTCCGCGAAATCGAGCCGGATCCCGTAGCTTTCGTGGCGCCGGGTTCGCCGTTCGATGCCGGCATCCAACGCATAGCCGTTCGCGCCAAAGTGCCTGAAGTTGCCCGCGGGGTTCGCCGCGCTCGCATGGGCGCTCATGAGCCAGCGCGCGGCGCTCGGTGGCGGGTCATCCCGATTCCTGGGGCCCGGGCCACCGACACGGAGGCCCTTCTCTTCGACGAGAACCTCGTGAGTCCGGTCCCGGCCCTTTTCGTCTTCGATCCGGCGCACTCGGCTCGCCGCCACGACCGAATCCCGTCCGCTATCGAGAGCCAGCCGGAGATTACCCATGGAACCGACCCGCACTCGCTGAGCTCTCAGCTCGGTTCCGTTGTCCAGCAGAACTCGAATCGAGGTCGGCATCCCTGCCAAGGAGTCCGTCGCCCGCGAGTCCGTCGCCAGGGAGTCCGGGGGAGCCTCCGCACGCGCCAACGTCGCGGTCAGGAACACCATCATGGCGATGAGGGCAGCGAGGCGAATGCTCCTGCTCATCCGGCGACCTCCAGGGGGGCCTTCCCCTTGGCCAGAGTTTCCCCGATCACGGCGGCGTCCACCTTGGCGCGCTTCAAGGCCTTCATCAGCGCCGCGGCCTTCTTGGGGGCGATCGCGATCAGCAATCCGCCCGACGTCTGGGGATCGGCCAGCGCCATCCGGAGTGTCTCGGGCACGCCCTCGTCGAACTGAACGAAGGGCGAGGCGTACGCGAGATTGGATCGAAGCCCCGCCGGCGCCACGCCGTCACGGGCGAAATCCAGAACGCGAGGCAGCACCGGCACGACGCCGCTCCAGATCCGGAGCGTCTTTTTGCTCGCGCGCGCGACGTTCAGCGCATGCCCCAGCAATCCGAACCCCGTCACGTCGGTGGCGGCGGACGCGCCCGCCGTATGCATCATTTCTCCCGCCGCGCGATTGACGGTGACGAGCTGCGCGGTCATCCGCGCGAGGTCCTCATCCGGCAAGAGCCGTCGCTTCAGGGCCGTGGCCAGGATGCCGATGCCGAGCGGCTTGGTAAGCACCAGCAGGTCGCCGCGTTTCGCGCCGGCGTTGGTCACGATCTTCTTGGGATGCACCTCGCCCGTGACCGCGAAGCCGAACTTGATCTCCGGGTCGCGCACGGTGTGGCCCCCCACCAGGGCGACCCTCGCGTGCGCGAGGGCTTCGGCACCGCCTCGCAGGATCTCCCCCAGCACGCCCATGTCCCCCTTCTCGGGATAGCAGACGATGGAGAGCGCGGTGAGCGGCGTTCCGCCCATGGCGTAGACGTCGCTCATCGCGTTCGCCGCGGCGATCCGGCCGAAATCGAACGGATCGTTCACGACGGGCGTGATGAAGTCCACGGTCTGGACGAGGGCGCGCGTGGGCGACAACCGGAACACGCCCGCGTCGTCCCAGGTTTCGGGACCGACGAGAAGGCCGGCGATCTTCTTCGCGCGGGGCAAGGACGACAGAGCCTGTCGCAGGTCCTCCGGACCCAGCTTGGCGGCTCAACCCGCGCAGGACACCTGCTCCGTGAGCCGGTGAATATCCTGGCGGGTATGACTCACGGGTTGGGGTTGCCGGGCCCGATCAGGGGGCGATGAAGGCCCAGACCTCGATTTCGACGCGGGCGTCTTTCGGCAGCCGGCTCACGGCCACCGTGGAACGGGCGGGCTTGGGATCGGAGAAAGCGCGCGCGTAGACCTCGTTCATCGCGGCGAACTCGTCCATGTCGGCGAGAAAGACCGTCGTCTTGACGACGTCGGCGAGCGAAGCGCCGCCCGCCTCGAGCACGGCGCGGAGATTGGCGAGCACCCGTTCCGTCTCGGCCGCGACGCCTCCCCCCACCATGTTTCCCGTCTTGGGGTCGAGGCCGATCTGGCCGGAGGTGATGATCCAGCGGCCGGAGAGGGCGCCGGAGCGGCCCTGGACGTAGGGGCCGATGGCGGCGGGCGCATCCGTCGTCTTGAGGACGCCGTCGCTCAAGTTATTCGACCGTGACGCTCTTGGCCAGGTTCCGCGGCTGATCCACGTCGCAGCCGCGCTCCACCGCGATGTAGTAGGCGAGGAGCTGGAGCGGAATGACCGCGAGCAGCGGCATCAGGGGCCCGAGCGCGTGCGGCACAAAGAGCACGTGGTCGGCCTTCTGGGCCACCACCTCGTCGCCCTCGCACGCGACCGCGATGATCTTCCCCTTCCGCGCGCGGACCTCCTCCATGTTGCTCAGCACCTTCTCGTAGGCCGAGTCCTGCGTGCAGATGAAGACGACCGGCATGTTCTCGTCGATCAGGGCGATCGGGCCGTGCTTCATCTCCGCGGCGGGATAGCCCTCGGCGTGGATGTAGGAGATCTCCTTGAGCTTGAGCGCCCCCTCGAGCGCGACCGGGAAGTTCACGCCGCGGCCGAGGTAGAGGAAATTGTTGTGATGCGCGTACGCCCTGGCGATCGAGCGGATCGCATCGGCGTTGGCCAGGATGCGCTCCATCTTGTCGGGAATGGTCGAGAGCTCGCGCGTGAGCTCGGCGCCCAGCTCGGGCGAGAGCTCGCCCAGGCGTCCGAGATACAGCGTCAGCAGCGCGAGCGCGGCCACCTGCGACGTGAACGCCTTGGTCGAGGCGACGCCGATCTCGGGGCCGGCGTGAATGTAGACGCCGCCGTCCGACTCGCGCGCGATGGTGGAGCCCACGACGTTGCAGATCCCCAGCACCCGCGCGCCCTTCCGCTTCGCCTCGCGCATCGCGGCCAGCGTGTCGGCGGTCTCCCCCGACTGGGAGACGGCGAGCACGACCGTGCCGGGGCGGAGGATGGGGTTGCGGTAGCGGAACTCGGAGGCGTACTCCACCTCGACGGGAATCCGGGCCAGCTCTTCGATCAGGTATTCCCCGATCAGGCCGGAGTGCCACGACGTGCCGCACGCCAGGATCACGACGCGCTCGATCTGGCGCAGCTCGCGCTCGCTCATGTTGAGGCCGCCGAGCCGCGCGCTCCCCTCGGCGACCATGAGGCGGCCGCGCAACCCGTTCCGGAGCGACTGCGGCTGCTCGAAGATCTCCTTGAGCATGAAGTGGTCGTAGCCCGCCTTCTCGATCTGCTCGAGATCCCAGTCCACGGTCTCGACCTTCTTCGACACCGCGACTTCGCCGACGGTCGTGGTCTTGACCCCGTCGGGGGTCAGGACGACCATCTCCTCGTCGTCGAGGTAGACCACCTGGTTCGTGTGGCGGATCACCGCGGAGACGTCCGAGGCGAGGATGTACTGGTTGTTGTCGCAGACCCCCACGACGAGCGGGCTCCCGTGGCGCGCGCCGACGATCTTGCGCGGCTCGTCGGAGCAGATCGCCGCGATGCCGTAGGTGCCGGTCAAAAGACGCAGCGCCTGCGCCACCGCCTTCTCCAGATTTCCCTGATAGAACTTCTCGATCAGGTGGGCGATGACCTCGGTGTCGGTGTCGGTCGTGAACCGGTGCCCCTCGCCCTCGAGGGCGCGCTTCAGCGTGGCGTAGTTCTCGATGATCCCGTTGTGGACCACCGCGATCTTGCCCTTGCAGTCGGTGTGGGGATGGGCGTTCTTGGTGTTGGGCTCGCCGTGCGTCGCCCAGCGCGTGTGCGCGATGCCGAGCGTGCCGTGGCTGGGGTCCTCGCCGAGGAGTCCCTCGAGCACGCTGATCTTCCCTGCCGCTTTCTGGATCTTGATCCCGCCGCCGTTCAGGATGGCGACGCCGGCCGAGTCATAGCCGCGATACTCGAGGCGGCGAAGGCCCTCGAGGAGGATGGGAAGCGACTCCTGATCTCCGACGTACCCGACGATGCCGCACATGGAAGAACCCCTTCTACCCGCGAACCGTGGCGGGCGCGGGTTGGGACTTCGCCGCGGCCTCGGCGGCACGCGCGGCGAGCGCGTCCGCGCGTTCCTGAGTCCGGGCTTCAGCCAGAATGCGCACGATCGGCTCCGTGCCGGAGGCGCGTACTTGAACCCACCCATCTTCCCAGAGGTATTTTTCGCCGTCCAGCGTATTGCGCTCGCCGTCCGGGAACGCGTCGCGCAGGGAAACCTCGAGGGCCGCGGCGTCTTGGATGCGGAGATCCAGCTTCCGCTTCACCATGACCAGCGGCGGCATCTCCTCGGCGATCCGCTGCGACAGGGGCCGCGGATCGCCGGCCATCCAGTCGAGAACGATCACCGCTCCGAGAAGCGCGTCGCGCGTGGCGTGGAGCGCGGGATAGATCACCCCGCCGTTTCCCTCGCCGCCGATCACCCCGCCGCGCTTCCCCAGCTCTTCGGCGACGTGCGCCTCGCCGACGCGCGAGCGGTGCACCACCGCGCCGTGACGGCCGGCGATCGCGTCGATCCCCATCGAGGTCGAGGCGTTCACCACCACCGCGCCCGGCTTCCGCGCCAGGGCCCAGTCGACGGCAATCTGCAGCGTGCGCTCTTCGCCGATCGGAGCGCCCGTCTCGTCCACGATGGCGAGCCGGTCGGCATCGGGG
The DNA here is from genome assembly GCA_035631035.1 of Candidatus Binatia bacterium. Taxonomy (NCBI): domain Bacteria; phylum Candidatus Binatota; class Binatia (SeqCode); species Binatia bacterium. The sequence continues at coordinate 5,034 of DASQJL010000123.1, forward strand.
TCGTTCGCCAGGCCGACGGCGGCGCGCGCCGAGCGGACCGCGGCGCCCAAGTCGCCGAGATTCTCGGGGAGCGGCTCGGGGACGCGCGGGAAGCGCCCGTCGGGCGTGCAGTGGATCGCCGTCACCTCGCATCCGAGGGCCCGCAGCAGCGCCGGAGTCGCGATCGAGCCGGCCCCATTCACGCAGTCCACGGCCACGCGGAAGCGCCGGGCGCGGATCTTCGCGAGATCGAAGCCGGGAAGGGCGAGGATGGCGTCGCGATGACGGGTGATCGCGTCCTGATCCTCCTCGATCGCGCCGACGCGCTCGGCCGTCACCCACGCGAAGCCCCCCTCGCGGGCGCGACGGGCGACGGATTCCGCCGCGGCGGGCGCGAGGAAGGTCCCGCCGGGGCCGAACAGCTTGAGCGCGTTCCAGGGAGCGGGATTGTGGCTGGCCGTGATCGCGAGGCCGCCCGCGGCGCCGTGGTGCTTGATGGCGAAGAGGATGGTCGGGGTGGGCGCGATGCCGACGTCGATGACGTCGCGTCCCGCGGCGAGCAGCGCCGCCTCGGCGGCGCGCAGGACCCAGGCGCCGCTCGGGCGCGAATCGCGCCCCACGACGATCGGCCCGGGCTGGAGCATGGAGGCGTGCGCCGCGGTCACGCGGGTCACGACCTCGGGGGTGAGGCGCTCCCCCACGATCCCCCGAACGCCCGAGGCGCTGACCATGAGGCCCTGCAGCGGATCGGCCGTCACCGGTGCCTCCCGTGGGGAGCGGTTCGCGGGGCTCCGGTCCGCCCCACGCGGATCGAAGCCCCGGGGCGGAACGCCCCACGCGTGCGCCGCGGCCCCCGTGCGGGGGCGCGCGGCGTCGCGGTCTGGATCCCTGCGAACGGCCGAGGAGTCAGGGCCGGCCGACCCGGAGATGGAGCTGGTGACCGGAATCGAACCGGTGACCTACGCATTACGAGTGCGTTGCTCTACCAGCTGAGCTACACCAGCTGAACTCGTTGCATCGTCGCGAAGGGTTGCCGCGGGAGCTCCTCGCGAATAAAAAAAGTGGTGCGACCCCGCAGAATCGAACTGCGGACACCCACATTTTCAGTGTGGTGCTCTACCAACTGAGCTAGGGTCGCAGCCGGTCGAGAACTCTAGCATGGGCGCGGCCGAGGGTCAACGGCACCGACCCCGCACCGGCGCTCACGCCATGCGGCGGCGTCGGTCGTTGCGGCCGGCGCGGCGATCGGGACGGGCGCGGCGGTCCTGATTCTCGCGCACCGGCAGGTAGATCGTCACGATGCTGCTCCAGTCCCCCTCGCTTCGGGCCCGGATCTCCCCGCCGTGCTCCCGCACCATCTGGTAGGCCACGGCCAACCCCACGCCGGCGCCGTAGCGCCGCGAGGTCGAGAAGGGCACGAAGAGCCGGTCCAGCGACTCTCCCGCCACCTTCGGCCCGTCGTGCGCGACCTCCGCCTGCACGACGCCCACCCCGGTTCGCGTCTCGACGCGCACGCGCCCGCCGCTGGGCACCGACTGGAGCGCGTAGCGGAGCACGTTCGAGAGCACCTGCCGGATCTTGTCCGGATCGATGAGGAGGCTGGGGAGATCGGGGCCCAGGCGCTTCAGCAGGCGGACCCGCCGCCGGACGAGATCCTCCGAGGAGAGCTCGAGCGCCTCCTGCACGACGGTGTTCAGGCTCTGCAGCTTGAGGCGCGGCCGCGTGAGCTGGGCGAGCGCGATCTGCTCGGCGAGCACCCGCTCGAGGCGGTCGGCCTCGCGCAGGATGATCTCGAGATACTCGCGATTTTCGTCGCCCTCGGGCAGCGCGTGCAGCACGCGCTTGGCGAACCCGGAGATGGCCGCGACAGGGTTCCGGATCTCCTGGGCGATCTGGATGCCGCGCTCCCCCACCACGGCGACCTTCTCCACGTGGCGCAGCTGCGACTCGGCGTCGCGCAGGCGGCGCTCGGCGCGATGCACCGATTCCAGCCCCGCTTCGCGCGTGCGCGCGAGCGACGCGACGGCGGCGATCAGGATTCCGAGAGCGGCGTCCTCGAGGTCGAACGGAAGCGCGCTCGGCTCGGCGCCCGCGCGCATCTCGCGGATCAGGAGGAAGACGCCCCAGAGCCGGTCCTCGTGGCGGAGCGGCACGGCCAGCGACGAGCCCCAACCCTCGGGCACGGCGCCGCCGAAGCGCGGGTCCTCCCCGATCCGGTCGAGAAGCATCGGCTTGGGATCGGCCTCGAACCAATGGCGGAAGGTCTCGCCCATCTCGCGCAGCTCGCTCTCGCCGGCCTCGGGGCGCCCCACCACGGCGGTGAGCCCCAGGACGCCGTCCGCGCCGCGTGCCCAAGCGATCCCGTGGCTCGACTCGGTCACGTCGGCCAGGGCGCGCAGCGAGGCGTCCAGGCTGGGCTCGCCTCCCGCGTGCTTCAGGAGCGTAGCCAGGAGATCGTAGATCGCGTGCAGCCCGCCGCCGCGGCGACGCGCCAGGTCGAGCAGCGAGGCGCCCTCGAGCGCCATCCCCGCCTGCGTGGCGGCCGCCATCAGAAGCTCCATCTGGTCCGACGTGAAGCCGCCGATCCCGGGTGCCGCGGAGACGACCAGGATCCCGCGCACGCGCTCCCGGCCGAAGACCGGCATCACCGCGACGGGGGCGTCGGGGAGATGGTCCACGAGAAGCGTTGGGAGCCGGAATTCGCGCGCCGGGTGCGCGACCACGGTGGTGCGGCCTTCGAAGACCGCGTCGGAAAGGAGGTCGCGGTCCTGGTCCAGCGGGATCGTCTGCTCGCGCAGCCGGTCGAACACCTCGCCGTCGAAGGCGCCGCCGGCCGCGAGCAGCTCCACGTCGAGAAAGCCGTCCCGGTCCCCGACCGGGATCCCGACGTCGGCGCGGCGGAACGCGCACTCCAGCCGGAGCGTGTTGGCCTCCCCGAGGGCGTCGAAGAAGAGCACGGTGTCGATCACGTCCGAGAAGGCCCCGGCAATGGAAGCGGCGAGCACGCGCGCGGTGCGGCGGAGCCCGGAGGCTGCGTGCAGCATCGGAAGCGCGCGCAGCAGGATCGAGGCCGCGCCGAAGCGCGACCCGTCGTCCTCGGAGGAAGGCGGGAGCGCACCGGCACCCGAGCCCGACCCTTGCGACGCCTCGTGGAGGCGGAGGAGAAGGCCCAGTGTGGGGATCGCGCCCGCGCCTTCCGGCGGGGAGGTTTCGACCTGAGCGGCGGCGCGCCGCAGACGCACGCACCGGACGCAGTCGGTGGCGAAGCGTTCCTCGAACGAAGCGCGGGCGTCGAAGGGACAGGGCGGCGCGTCCAGGAAGCAGTTTCCCTCGACGACCCGGTCGGACGATCCGAGCTTCCGCGCCGCGAAGCGCTTCCACTCGGCGATGATCACCGCATCGGCTGTCGCATCCACCTCGCTTCTGCCGCCGCCCGTCCGCCGCTTCGAACCCATCACGTCCTCCCGTCCTGTCACGGTCGCCGGCGCCGCCGAACGGCGGACCCAAGACACACCTACAGGTTGATTTACGGCACCCGGGGACTTATCTTGAGGCCGTTACGAGCCGCTAATTGCTTGCAAACAGGAGGGTTGCAAATGGACGCGAAGAAGCCGCCGCAGCCGGCCGGGCCGCCGACGCAGATCAACGTGGAGCTGGGGGAGAAGGAGGCGGAGGGGATCTACTCGAACTTCGTGGTGATCGGCCACTCCCTGTCGGAGTTCGTGCTCGACTTCGCGCGCGTCCTCCCGGGGACGCCCAAGTCGAAGATCTTCGCCCGGATCGTCATGACGCCGCCGAACGTGCGCGGGCTCCTCGCCGCGCTCGAGGACAACGTGCGGAAGTACGAAGCCCAGTTCGGAAAGATCCCCACGATGAATCCCGAAGCGTCGAAGGGGATCGGGTTCACGTCGTAGCGGGCGTCGTGGCGGCGGGCGCCGTCGTCGCCGCGGCGCTGCGGTCAGGCGGCGGGGTCTTCCACCGCCGGTGGATCCAGTACCAGTGGTCGGGGCGCTCCCGGATCGCCGCCTCGATCTCCGCGGTCATCTCCCGCGTCAGCCGCTCCACCTCCGCCTCTTCCGGGGCGCGCGGATCGGGAACGAGAACGCGGCGGAGCCGCGCGCGGAACCTCCCGCGCCCCGTGCGCTCGATCACCCCGACGCCGATCGGCGCGCCCGTGCGCGCGGCCAGGCGCGCGGGACCGGTGTGCGTGGAGGCAGCCTTCCCGAAGAACGGGACGTGGATCCCCGCCTTGCGCGCGTCCTGGTCGGGGAGCATGCCGAGGAACGAGCCCTCGCGAAGCGCGCGGAGCCCGCTCCGCATCCCGTAGCCGATCGTGAGCGGCTCGATGCCCAGCTTGCGGCGGACCTCGTTCAGGTAGCGATCCGACCCTTCGTTGGTCTGCGCGGGCAGCAGGTACTTGACCCTCCCTCCCGTCAGCATCCCGAACGCCGCGCCGAGCAGCTCCCAGTTTCCGAAGTGCGCGGTGACCATGATCGCGCCCTTCCCTTCCCGGACGCGCGACAGGATCGGCTCCCATCCCACGAACTCGACGCGCGCGAGGAGGTCGCCCGGCTCCTGGGCGGGCAGGGCCAGGAACTCGAAGAAGGAGCGGCCGAGCTGGCGGAAGGCCTCGCGCGCGAGCGCCTCGGGCGTGCTGCCGGAGGGATGCTCGCCCAGCGAGCGGCGGAGATTCTCCTCGGCCACGCGCCGGCGCCGGGCCAGCAGGCCGGCCGCGAGCGCGCCGGCCGCAGCACCGGTGTCGCTCGCGCGCTCGAACGAGACCCAGCGCGCGTAGCGTCCCGCGGCGCGAAGGAGGAGGAGCTCGAGACGCTGGCGGGTGCGGCGGAAGGGGCGGCGGCGGCCCACGTCAGGGCGTGCGCGCGAGGCGGAAGCGGCCGCCCGGCTCGCGGCGCGCGACCCCGGCCAGCTCGAGCGAGAGCAGCGCGGCGGAGGTCTCGGCCGCGCTCAACGAGGCGCGCGCCGCGACGACGTCGAGCGGCTGGGCGCGCCGGCCCAGGCCGGCCAGGACGCGCCGCTGGTGAGCGCCCTCGGGCTCGACCGTCCCGGCTGCCGCCTCGCCGGCTTCGTCCGCCGCTGCGCCGCGGCGGCGTCCGATGGCGCGCGCCGCGCGCGCCGCGACCAGCGCCGGAGACGGCGTTCGCTCCAGGAGGTCCAGCACGTCTTCCGCATGGCGAACGAGGACCGCGCGCCTCGCGCGGATCAGGGCGTGCGGGGCCGCCGCGAGCGGCTCGTCGGCGTGCCACGGCACGGCGCCGACCGGCCGTCCCAGCGCTTCGGCGGCCTCCACGGTGCGGAGCGCTCCGCTCCCCTCCCCTCCCTGCACGAGGATGACGGCGTGGGCGAGAGCGGCGATGAGCCGGTTCCGGGTGGAGAAGGTGCCGCGGGTCGCGTGGGCACCGGGAGGGATCTCGCTCATCAGGCCGAGCGATTCGGCCACGCGACGCTGGAGCTGGCCCGGGCGGCGGGGATAGGTCCGATCGAGCGGCGTGCCGAGGACCGCGGCGGTGCGGCCTCCCGCGAGCAGCGCCCCCTGGTGCGCGGCGGCGTCGATCCCCTCGGCCAGGCCGCTCACGATCGCGACGCCCTCGCGGGCGAGATCTCCCGCGAGGCAGCGCGCCATCTCCAGCCCGTCATCCTGGGCGCCCCGCGACCCGACGATGGCGACCACGAGCCCGTCGTGATCCCACGGGCCGCTGAGAAACGCCGGGTCGGGCGGATGCGAGAGATCGCGCAGCCGCTCGGGATAGCCGGGATCGCCGATCCGAACCGCACGATCCCTGTCCTCGATCCGCATGCCGTGCCGCCGGCTCAGCGCGCGGAGCGAGGCTCCGGGTCGTTCCCCACGACGTCGAGCCACGAGAGCCCGTCGTCGTCCCCCGCCGCCTGCGCCAAGCCCGCGCGTTCGGCGGCGGCGCGGAGCGCGGGATCGGCGATCAGCGCCGCGACGCGATCGGCCGCCTGATCGTCGCGCGCATAGAGCCCGTCGAGGGCGAATCGCCGCGCGCGTTCCGGGAGCGCCGCGATCGCGTCGGCGACCGAGTGCGCCGCGAGGTCGGAGCGGGAAAGGGCGGACAGCGCGTCCCACGCGGCGTCCCGCACGGTGCGGTTCGGATCCCGCAGGGTTGCGGCCAGCGCCGGGGCGGATTCGGGAGCGCCCATGCGTCCGAGGGCCGCGGCGGCCGCCGCGCGCGTGTACCAGAGGCCGGAATCGAGCCGCTCCACGAGCGGCCCGAGCACGATCTCGCCCAGCGAGGCGAGCGCGTGCGCGGCCTGGTCGCGCAGGAACCAGCTCTCCTGCTCGAGCGCGTCCAGCAGCACCTCGACGGCGTCGGGGGTCGGATCCTTGGCGAGCTGGCGGATCCAATCGATCTTCTCTTCGGGGTCTCGATGGCGCAGCTCTTCCCAGAGCCTCGCTACGTCCTTGGGAGCCATGGCCTCACTCCTTGCGCTTCGCGACGGTCTCGTCGCGTTCCCATCCCTCGGGCGGCAGGGTGTCGCCGCCGGCGAGCATCGTCCAGATGATCTCGAGCAGTTCCCGAGTGCCGGCGCCCGTGACGCCGGAAATCGACCCTCCCCAACGCGCTCCGTGGAGCGGAAACGGCGCCGGCTGCTCCGCCGCCTTTGCCGACGGACTGAGGTCCGACCGGCTGAGCGCGACCACCGCCGGCTTCCGGGCGAGATCCTCGTGATACGAGGAGAGCTCGTGCCGGAGCGCGGCCAGGTCGCGGGCCGGATCGGGCGAAAGACTGTCGATCAGAATCGCGAGCACGCGCGTCCGCCAGACGTGGCGGAGGAACTCGTGCCCCAGGCCCTTCCCTTCGTGCGCTCCTTCGATCAGGCCCGGCAGATCGGCCATCACGAAGCTACGCTCCTCGCCGACGCGTACCAGTCCCAGGTGCGGCTCGAGCGTCGTGAACGGATAGTCGGCGATCTTCGGGCGCGCCGCGGTGACGCGCGCGAGGAGCGTCGACTTGCCGACGTTCGGAAACCCGACCAGTCCGACGTCCGCGATGAGGCGGAGCTCGAGGCGGAGCCGCCGCTGCTCGCCCGCCCGCCCGGGCTGCGCCTCCCGCGGCGCCTGCCGCGTGGGCGTCGCGAACCGCGCGTTGCCGCGCCCGCCGCGCCCGCCGCGCGCCGCGATGAATTCCGCTCCCGCTTCGACGAGGTCGGCGAGCCGGTCGCCGGTCCCGTCGTCCACGACGAGCGTCCCCGCGGGAACCTCGACGATCAGGTCCTCGCCGGAGCGGCCCGATTTCTGGTTCCCGCTCCCGTGCGCTCCATTCTGCGCCTCGAACCGCGTCCGCGACTGGAAATCGAGCAGCGTCCGCAGATGGGGGTTGGCGCGCAGAACGACGCTCCCCCCGTGCCCGCCGTCCCCCCCGTCGGGTCCGCCCTTGGGCACGTATTTCTCGCGTCGAAAGCTGACCGAGCCGTTGCCGCCCCGGCCGGCGATCACCTCGATGCGGGCGCGATCCGCGAGCATCGCGTCCGGTCGTCTCCCCTAGTCCGCGTCGAGGGCCTGGATCACCGCGTCCGCCGCGGCCTGGGTTCCCACGGCCGAAGGGTCGTTGCGATCGGGCTTCATGTCGTACGTGACCCGGCGGCCGTCCTGGATGACGCGCGCGATGGCCCGCTCCAGGCGGTCGCCCGCTTCCTTCTCGCCCAGGTAGCGGAGCATCAGCATCCCGCTCAGGATCATGGCGAGCGGGTTGACCTTGTCCTTCCCCGTGTACTTGGGAGCGCTGCCGTGCGTCGGCTCGAAGAGCGCCGCCTTGTCCCCGATGTTCGCCCCCGGCGCCACGCCGAGCCCGCCGACGAGGCCCGCGGCCAGGTCGGAGATGATGTCGCCGTAGAGATTGGGGAGCACGAGGACGTCGTAGGACTCGGGGACCTGCACGAGCTGCATGCACATGTTGTCGACGATGCGGTCGTTGAACTCGATGTCGGGGAATTCCTGCGCCACCCGGCGGGCCTCCTCGAGGAAGAGGCCGTCGGTGAACTTCATGATGTTCGCCTTGTGGACGGCGGTGACCTGCTTGCGGCCGTTCTTCCGCGCGTACTGGAAGGCGTGGCGCACGATCCGGGTCGACCCGTGGACGCTGATCGGCTTGATGGAGACGCCGGCATCCTCGTCGATGTCGCGATTCAGCTGCAGCTTCACCACGGCGCGCAGCGCCGCCTCGCCGGGCGTGCCCCGCTCGAACTCGATCCCGGCGTAGAGGTCCTCGGTGTTCTCGCGGATGATGACGATGTCCACGTTGTCGTAACGCGACCGCACGCCCGGATAAGTCTTGCAGGGGCGCTCGCACGCGTAGAGATCGAGCTCCTTCCTGAGCGCGACGTTCACGCTCCGGAACCCGGTCCCCACGGGTGTCGTGATCGGCCCCTTCAGCCCGACGCCATTCTTGCGAAGCGACTCGAGAACGCGGGCCGGGAGGGGCGTGCCCTCCTTCTTGTGGACGTCGATGCCGGCGTCCTGGATGTCCCAATCGAACCGGACGCCGGTCGCCTCGAGCACCCGCCGCGTCGCGGCAGCCAGCTCGGGACCCGTCCCATCCCCCGGAATCAGCGTCACGCGGTAAGCCATCGGCTCCCTCTTGCAAAAAGGTGGAGGTTCACGCCGAAACCATTTGTCGTTCTGTTACTTGCATCGGGGTGAACCGAACACAGCGGCGGCCGTCCGAGGGGGAATCGAGTGGCCGGGCGCGATACCGGCACGCTAGCACCGGGGCCCGGGCGCGTCAAAGGGAAACGGCTCAGGAATCGGAAGTTCCGCCCGTCTTGGGCTTCTTCTTCGTGGCCGAGCCCGCGTCGCTCTTCGGCTTGGATTGATCCTTCGCGTGAGACGAATCGCCGGACTCTTTCTTCTTCTGTTCCTTATAGGAGTCGGAGCGGTAGTCGGTGACGTAGAACCCGGAGCCCTTGAAGATCATCCCGGCCCCGGTCCCGATCAGCCGGCGGACCTTGCTGCGGCACTTCGGGCACCGCTTCTTCGGCTCGTCCGACATCGACTGGAACACCTCGAAGCGATGTCCGCACTTCGAACACTCGTACTCGTAGGTCGGCATCCGAAACGACTCCCTCCCGTGGGGTGCTTACATCCGCTCCAGCGCGTCGGCGATCCGGTCGAGCCCTTCCTCGAGATCCTTCTCGGAAACCGCGTAGGAGATCCGGACGTGGCCCTCCAGCCCGAACGCGGCGCCCGGCACGCAGACCACCCTCGCTTCGTCGATCAGGTAGTCGCAGAGCTGCGCCGAACCGGTGACGCCGTTACGCGCGGCGGCGATCCGCTCGGAGAAATCGGGAAAGACGTAGAACGCCCCTTCGGGCGAAGCCAGGCGAACCCCCTTCATCCGGGCGATCCTCGCGACCGCCAGGTCGCGACGCGCCTCGAAGCGCTCCTTCATGGCCTGGGCGGGAGCATCGTCGCCGGTGATCGCCTTGAGCGCGGCCTGCTGCGAGACGGACGAGGGGTTCGAGGTGGACTGCCCCTGGAGCCGCTCCATCGCCTCGGCGATTTCGGCCGGCGCCGCGGCGTAGCCGATCCGCCACCCGGTCATGGCCCACGTCTTGGATACGCCGTTCACCAGCACGGTGCGCGCTCGCGCGTCCTCCCCCATCGAGGCGATCGAGACGTGCCGCGCCGCTCCGTAGACGAGCCGCTCGTAGATCTCGTCGGAGACGACCATCAGATCGCGCTTCCGGGCAAGCTCGGCGATCGCCTCGATCTCTTCCTTCGCGTACACCGCGCCGGAGGGATTGTTCGGGCTGTTCAGGATGAGCGCGCGCGATCGCGGCGTCGCGGCACGGTCGAGATCCTCGGCCGAGACCTTGAGGCCGCCGCGCGAGGGCGTGACGAACACCGGCTCGCCGCCGCAGAGGCGGACCATCTCCGGAAAGCTGACCCAGTAGGGCACGGGGATCAGCACCTCGTCCCCCGGCTCGAGCAGCGCGAAGAGCGCGTTCCAGATCGAGTGCTTCGCTCCGTTCGAGACCACGACCTCACGCGGCCCGTAGGCCACGCCGTTGTCCTTCCGGAGCTTCTCCGCGATCGCGCTCCGGAGCGCCGGAACGCCGCCCACGTCGGTGTAGCGATGGTGCCCCGCGCGGATCGCCTCCACGGCGGCGTCCTGGATGTGGACGGGGGTGTCGAAGTCGGGCTCGCCCGCCGCGAACGAGACCACGCGCTCGCCGCGCGCGCGAAGCTCGCGGGCGCGCGCCGAGAGGGCCAGGGTCTCGGAGGGCTTCAGGGCGCGCACCCGCGCGCTCACGCGGGGTCGCGCCGTGCCGGTCTCCGCCGTTCCGCCGCGGCTCACCGTTTCCCTCCCAGCGCCGCGATCAGGCGCGACCGGGCGCCCTCGGGAACGAAGGGGGAGACGTCGCCGCCGTGGCGGGCGATCTCTTTCACCAGGCTCGAATTCACGAACGTGTAGTCCTCGCTGGGCATCAGGAACAGGGTTTCGATGGCGCCGCTCAGGCGCCGGTTCATCAGGGCCATCTGGAACTCGTACTCGAAATCGGAGACGAAGCGGAGCCCGCGGATGATGGTGCCGATGCCGCGCGCCTCGGCGTACTGGACGAGCAGCCCGGTGAACGGCTCCACCGTGAGGCGCGGCTCGTCCGGCACGGCCTCGCGAATCATGAGGACCCGCTCCTCCTGGCTGAAGAGCACCTTCTTCTCCGGCCGCGCCGCCACCGCGACGGTCAGGCGGTCCACCAGGCGAAGCGCCCGCCGGATCAGGTCGACGTGTCCGTTGGTGACGGGGTCGAACGTGCCCGCGAAAATCGCGCTCTTCATACGCCTCCTTCCCTCCGGTAGATCGCGACCGTCGTATCGCCGTAGGTCCGCTCCTTCCAGAGCGAGAGCCCCGGCGGCGCCGCGGCGGGGGTCGCCCGGCGGCGCTCATGAATCACCCAACCCTCGTTCGCGGCCCAGTCCCCCTCGGCGAGCGCCGCGAGCCACTTCGCTCCGGCCTCGCCCGCGTACGGCGGATCCAGGAAGACGATCTCCCACGGTCCCGCCGCGTCCTCGGGCAGCTCCCCGCCGTCGAGGTCGGCCCGATGGACGCGCGCCCGGTCCGAGAGCCCGAGCTTGGCGAGCGTCTCGGTCAGCCGCCGCGCCGCCGCGGGATCGTTCTCCACGAAGTCCGCCGAAACCGCCCCGCGGGAGAGCGCCTCGATCCCGAGCGCGCCCGTCCCCGCATAGAGGTCGAGAACGCGGGTGCCGGGAACGCGCCCCGGCCCCAGGAGGTCGAAGATCGCCTCGCGGGTCCGCTCCGACGTCGGACGGACGCCGCGCTCGGGCACGGCGATCCGCCGCCCCCGGAGCGCTCCGCCGACGACCCGGATCAGCCCCATGACGCGGCCCGCCCGCTCAGGGCCACGTCGGATCGGGCCGGCACAGGGCCGCCACCCGCTCGGCCACGTCGTCGGGGGTGAGCCCGTCGGTGTCGATCACCGCGTCGGCCGCTCCCTCGTAGAGCGGCGCCCGCTCCCGGAGCAGCCGCTCCAGGGCCTCGGGAGCGTCTCCCGCCAGCAGCGGCCGCTCCGCGATGCCCCCGCTTCCCAGGCGGGCCAGCGCGCGCGCGGGGGTGACCTTGAGCCACACCACGAACGCCTTGGCCCGGAGGATCGCGCGCGTCTCCGGCTCCGTCACGAGGCCGCCGCCGCAGGCCAGGATCACGCCCGGCCTCCGGCCCGCCAGCGCGCGCTCCAGCCCCTCGCGCTCGAGCGCGCGGAACGCCGCCTCTTCCCCCGCTTCGAAGAAGGAGGCGGCGGTCCGGCCGGTCGCGGCCACGATCGCGGCGTCCAGGTCCACCCAGGGGAAGCCCAGCCGCGCGGCCGCGAGCGGCGCCACCGTGGTCTTGCCCGCTCCCGAAACACCGATCAAGGCCACGTTGAGGGCCAGGGCTCCTCCCGGATTGGACGCCATGAAAAACGGGGCCTTCCGAGGAAGGCCCCGCAGTATACCGGCGTCCCGCCGCGCGCGGAAGAGGCGCGGATCGGCTACTTGGTCGAAGCGGTCTGGTCGCCCAGGATCTTGGGCGTCACGAAGATCAGGAGCTCGCGCTTGGCGTTCGTCGTGGACGACGAGCGGAACAGGTTCCCGATGAGCGGGATGTCCATCAGGATCGGGATGCCCCGCTTGGTCGAGCTCTCGTTGGAGCGGATGAGCCCGCCGATCACCGCCGTCTCGCCGTCGTTCACCATCACGCGGGTGTCGGCCATCGTCGTGTTGATGATGATCCCGCCCTGCACGGTCGCCTGCGCCGCCAGGTCGGAGACCTCGGGATGGACGTCCATCGTGATCTTGTTCCCGACGTTGATGTGCGGCGTCACGTTCAGCTTGATGCCGATGGTGGTCATCTGCGTCACGGCGTTGCCCGCGAAGTCCTGCACGATGAGCGGGATCTGCTTACCGACGACGACCGAGGCCTCGCGATTGTTCACCGTCGTGATGCGCGGGTTCGAGATGATGTTCGCCTTGTTCTGCGTCTCCAGCGCCTGGAGCGTCGCGTCGATCGAGCCGAACCCCTTGACCGTGCCGACTCTCATCACGCCCGCGGGGGCGGTCACGTCGTTGGCGTTCACGTCGAAGTTCTCGGAGACGCCGGCGTCGCCCAGATCGACGTTGTGGAGGCCCCACTTCACCCCCAGGTCGCGCGTCGCGGAGACGTCCACGTCCACGAGCCGGGCCACGATCTCCACCTGCGGCGTCCGCGTGTCCAGGCTGCGCACCATCCCCTCGCACTGGTCCAGCCGCTCGGTGATGTCGGTCACGAGGAGCGCGTTGGTCCGCTTGTCCACCTCGATGTGCCCGCGCTTGGTCAGCGTCTTCTCGACCGCCTTCGCCATCTCGTCCGAGTTGGCATAGCTGATCGGGAGGATGCGCGTCTCGAGCGGCAGGAGTTCCTCCTGGGCCCGCTCGGCCGTGCGGCGATCCATCTCCTCCTTGCGGAGCGTCTCGAGATTCGACACCACGATCGTCTGCCCCTTCTCCACCATGCCCAGCCCCTGGGCGCGCAGCAGGATGTCGAGCGCGTGGCGCCACGGCACGTTCCGGAGCCGCATCGTCACCTGCCCCTTCACTTCCTTGCTCGCGACGATGTTCTTGCCGCTGAACTCGGAGAGGCTGCGGAGGACCGTGTTCACGTCGGCGCCCTGCACGTCGAGCGACATCCGGCGGCCGGTGGCCTCCGTGCGGTCGGGGGCATCGCCGTCGTAGTCGCCGCCGGTGATGACCGGCTCCTGAGCCGGACGCTCCACGGCGAGGACGAGATTGTTCCCGAGCTGGCTCACCCCGTAGGACGAGGGAGTCGCCAGGTCGATCACGACGCGGGTGCCGGTCTCCTGGCCCCAGCCCATCTCGGTCGCGCGGACGTTCTTGACGGGCGTGTTGTCGCGGCCGGCCCACGTGCGCTCCGTGAAGGCGAGCGTGGTGCCCGGGCAGTCGAGGACGATCCGGTCGGGCGACTCGAGGGTGAAGTCGTGGTAGTTCACCGGCGCGTCCGCTTCCACGACGACCTGCGTGCCCTCGGCTCCGTCCTTGAGCGAGATGCTCTTGATCGTGGTCCCGAACACCGGGACGGCGCCCAGGAGAAGAAGCGCCGTGAGCGCAGCCCACGCGCTCTTCCGGCGACCCGCGGAACCGCTAGTTTCGAGTCGCATTCTGGTCACCCTCTTTCGGTTGCAGTTTGATCGACATCGACTGGGATTCCCCGAAGGCGTTCTGGACGATCTGCAGCTCCGTCTTCGAGATTCCCGAGATATATCCGTTCACGACCGGGTCGCCGACGCGGAGCACGTAGCCCCGCCCGCGGCTGTCCTCGACGAGCGCGAACTTGTCCGCCGCGCCCCACATGATCCCCACCAGGTGGATGTCCCCCACGTCGACGAGAGCGCCGTCGCCGGTGCCCTGGAACTTGCCGTCGAGCAGCGACTGGAACGGATCCCGGCGTCCGTCGCCCGTGTAGGTGTACTGCTCGCGCTGGAAGAGCACGCTCGCGTCGAGCGACTTCGGCGTTTCGATCGCCGGCGCGCCGACCGCCACGGCGCCCGGAGCGCCCGGCACCGCCGGAACGGCCGGAGCGGGAAGCGCGGTCGCGCCCGTGGCCGCGCCCGCCGTCGTGGTCGCGGCCGTCGCGGCCGGATTCGCGGCCGCCGCGCTCCCCACCGGGGGAGGCGCCGCGGCCGAAGCCGCCGCCGCCGCGGTGGCCGCGGGGCTCGTCACGTGCCACGTCAGGCCGGGCGTCAACGGTCCGTACGTGTCCGGCGCCACTTCGACGACCTTCGGCGGCGCGGGAGCCGGACGCACCGGCACGGCGCGGACCGGCGTCTGGGCCGCGGGCGACGTCGCCGGCGTCGGCAGCGTCGGCGGAGCCAACGGGCGCAACGCGAAGAAGGCCGCGCCGCCCAGGAGGACGGCGACCAGAGCCAGGACCAGAATTCCCAGTCGGCTCTGGAAGAACTTACTTCGTGGCAGCGCCAGGCTTGGCAGGTTCATGAGGAGTCCCCTCGGCCAACGTGTAGGCGGTCGCGATGAAATCGGCCTGAACGGTGTCGTCGACGTCGCCCTTGTCGAATCCATGGAGCTTGAGCTGCGAAACGTTCACGAGCCGGGAAAGCTCGGCGATCTCGCTGAAGAACGTGCCGGCGTGATGGAAGCCGCCGGTCACCGTGACCTGCACCGGGTTCTCGGTGAAGTAGGTCTGCTTCTGGGGCTCGCCCGGCTTGAAGAGCACGAACTTGATCCCCGCCTCCTGCCCGGCGAGCGTGACCTTCCGGAGAAGGCTCGCGACTTCCTTCTGGCTCGGCAGGAGCTCCTGCGCGATCGCCCACCGCTGGTTCAGGAGCGCGAACTCCTTCTTCAGCTCGGGCAGGCGGTTGACCAGCTGCTGCGCCTTGGACAGCTCGTTGGCCTTCTGCGTGTACTCGGCCTTGAGCGTCCCGATCTCGCGCGAGCGGGCCTTGTAGTTGAACGGGACGAAGTCCGCGAACACGTACAGATAGACGAGCGCGGCGGTGCCCAGCCCCACCAGGAGCATCTTCTGCGTTTTCGGATCTTTCAGGTCCAATGCCATCGCGTCGCTCCTCGCGGGCCTACAGCGTCATCGACGCCGTGATCTTGAACTTCACCACGCTGCGCTGGTCGATCGTGCCCTTCTCGGCCACGACCAGGTCGACGTTCCCGTAGAGGGGCGACGCCTCCATGCGCGACATGAAGTCGGCCACGAGCAGGTTCGAGAAGGTCACCCCCTCGATCTGCACCGTGTTGGGCCCCGTCTCCTCGTAGGTCGTCAGCCAGAGGTGGTCGGGGACGCATTTCGACAGCTCGTCCACGAGCCGGACGCGCCAGAGCCGCGTCTTGTCCAGCTCGGTGATGACGTTCAGGCGGCGCGTCAGCTCCTCGCGCTTCGTCGTCAGCTCCGAGATCATCTGGAGCTGCGGACGGAGCTTGTCGGCCTCGGCGGTGGCGCGGGCGATGTCCGACTTGAGCCGGCTCACCTGCATCGCCTGCACGACGGAGAACGCAGTGAAGAGCGCGGCGACGAGGAGCAGGACGAGCACCGGCATGACGGCGCCCACCTTCGGGAACTGAAAGCTCCGCCGGACCTGTCGCTCGTCCTTGGGCAGCAGATTGATGCGGATCATGAGCGTCCCCCTATCGCAGCGCGAGGCCGATCGCCACGGTGAGCACGGGGCCCACGCCGTCGGGCGAGTCGCCGTCGAAGAGACCGGGATCCACGAGCAGCCGCTGGAGCGGATTCACGATCTCCACCGGGACCTGATGCCGCGAGTTCAAGAACTCGGCGAGGCCCGGCACCCGGGCGCTCCCGCCCGAGATCAGGATCCGATCGACGCGTTCCGCGTCGCCGGCGGAGCGGAGATAGGCGACGGCGCGGTCGATCTGGACCGAGAGATCCTCGCAGGTCGCCTGCACGATGGACGCGACGTCGATCGTGCCCTCCCCGCGGCCGCGGAGCGCGCTCAGCGCCTCCGCCTGGCTCACGTTGTACTTGCGCTGGATGCCCTCGACGAAGGAGTTCGCCCCCACCGAGAGGTCCTTCGTGAAGTGGGGCGTCTGGTTCCGCACGATGTTCAGGTTGGTGATCTCGGCCCCGATGTTGATCAGCGCGACGGTCTCGTCGGCGTGGAGCTCGTAGTTGGCCTCGATGGCGTTCTGGATGGCGAAGGAGTCCACGTCGATGATGGAGGGGGTGAGACCGGCCTCCTTGATGATCTCGGCGTGGTTCGCGATCATGTCCTTCTTGGCGGCGACCAGCAGCACCTGCATCTTCTTCTGGTCGACGTTGGGATTGATGATCTGGAAGTCGAGCGAGACGTCGTTGATGTCGTAGGGGACGTGCTGCTCCGCCTCCCACTGGATCGCCTCCTTGGCGTCCTCCTCGCTCAGACGGTCCATCAGGATCTTCTTCACGATGACGGCGCGGCCGGAGACCGCGGTCACGACGTTCTTGTTCCTGATCTGGCGGGATTCGATGAGGTTGGTGATCGCCTCGTGCACCATCTGGCGATCCATGATCTCGCCATCCACGATCGCTTCGCTGAGCGGCTCGGAAATGCCGTAGTTCACCAGGCGGTCGCCGCCGCGGTCCTGCACGATCTCGGCCACCTTGATCGAGCTCGATCCGATGTCGAGACCCACCGTGCTCTTCTTCCTGCCGAACATGTCGTGCTCCGCGATGTGGTGGGATGTGGCGGTCCCGCACCCGACTGCGGGAAGAGCCGTGGCTGCTATCGAGCAACTTCCATGCCACGACGTCCCGCACCCGCAATGTAAGCTATTAGAAGCGAATCGTTTACGCGGCCCTGCCTGGTGCGCCGCGCTCTGCATCGAGTCCCCCGCCGCACCGTGCAAACCGCACGTCCGGAGACTCTTTGTTCGGCCGAATCGCGAGGCGGCCCGACTTCATCCGGCGCCGAACCCGCGCGTTTGACCCGCCGGCGAAGCGTCTGTTACGTTGCGCCGCATGCCCCGGACCGCCCTCGGCGCCGCATGGGTCGCCGCCCTTCTGGCGCTCTGGGTCTACATCCAGACCCTGTCGCCCACCGTCGCGTGGGTGAACCAGGGCGAGGACTCCGGCGATCTCCTCGCCGCGGCCGTCACCCTGGGCATCGCGCATCCGACCGGCTATCCGCTCTTCGTTCTGCTCGGGCGCGTCGCGTCGCTGATTCCCTTCGGCGCAACCGCCTTCCGCGTGAACCTCATCGCCGCGCTCGCGGGCGCGGCGAGCGTCTTCTTCCTGGCGCTCCTCGTGCTCGAGCTGGCGTCCCCGCCTCCCGAGCGCGGGGCCTCGGACCCTCGCGACGATCCCCGCGCCGATCCGCGCTCCGGCGCGCACCTTCGCGCGCTGATCGCGGCGGTCGCCGCCGCGCTCGCCTACGCCTTTTCGCGCGGCGCCTGGAGCCAGAGCGTCCTGGCCGAGGTGTACACGCTGAACGCGGCGTTCCTCGGCGCGATCCTCTGGGCCGCGGCGCGGGCGGCGCGCACCGGCAGCGTCCGCCATCTCGCGCTCGCCGCGTTCCTGCTCGGCCTGGGGCTCACGAACCACCTGCTGCTGCTGGCGGCGGGGGCCGCGGTGTTCGTCGTCGCGGTCCGACTCGCCTCACGCCGGAGCATCGGCGCCTTGGAGATCGTTCTTTCGTTTCTTCTCTTCGTCTGGGGGGCCACCCTGGTGCTCTACCTGCCGATCCGGGCGCTGCGCGTCCCCGAGTTCTCCTGGGGAGCGCCGAACACGCCGGAGCGGCTCTGGTGGGTGCTGAGCGGCGCGCAGTACCGCAACCACTTCTTTGGCCGGGGTCCGGCCGCGATCGCCGGGCACCTGGTTCCCGGGCGCTGGCTCCTGGACTTCGGATGGGCGCTGCCGGCGCTGGCGGCCGGGCTGGCGGTGGCCGTCTGGGCCCGAGGCCGGGGGTTGTGGCCGGTTCTGGCCACCGGGGCCGCGTCGCTGGCGCTCCTCTCGGTCTATTCGATCCCGGACGACGTGGGCTACTGGATGCCGGTGTTCTACGTCACCTGCGCACTGGCGGGCGCGGGGTGGACCCTGGCCGCGGGCCATGTGCCGGGCTCGCCGCTGTTCCGCCGGGTCGCCGGCCTTGCACTGGTCTCGATCGTTCTCTTCACGGCGGTTCATAACTACGCCGCCGTGGACGCATCGGGCGACGTGCGCCCCTGGGTGTGGGCCCATCGCAACCTCGAGGCGGTCGAGCCGAATGCGCTCATCGTGAGCGAATACGACGGGCGCACCTTCGCGCTCTGGTTCTACAAGGCGACCGAGTTCCGGAAGAGCCATCCCGAGCTCGCGGTCGTCTACAAGTACCTGCTCGTCTGGCCCTGGTATCAGCGCCACCTGGCGCGCGTCTACCCGTCGCTCGCCGTCCCGCCCTATCCCGGGACGATGGACGCGATGATGAATCGCCTGATCGCCCGGAACGTCCGGAAGCGGCCGGTCTACCTGGTGCGCCGCGATCCGGCGCTTCTCCCCATCTTCACGCTCGAGCCGGCCGGCTATCCGCCGGACCCGCTCTACAAGGTGGCCCTCGCGGCCGGTGCGGATTCGAGCGACGCGCCGCCCGACTCCACCTCGCGGCGCGCGCCCGCGGCGGCGCGGCCCGTGACGCGATGAGCCGCCTCTCCCCGCGCGCCGGCCGAGCGCTCCTCGCCCTTCTTCTCGTCGGGGTCGCCGCCTTTCACGTGGGGCGGATCCTCCGATCGGAGCGCGCGATCACCGGCGGCGAGATCTGCCTCCCGCTCGACGACAGCTTCATCTACCTCCAGTACGCGCGCGCGATCGCCGAGGGGCATCCCTTCGTCTATACGCCGGGAAACGCGCCGACCACGGGGGCCACGAGCCTCCTCTGGCCGATCCTCCTGGCGCCGCCGCACCTCATGCGCCTGGACGCGGCCCTCTGCATCGCGTGGGCGCTGGCCCTGGGGATCGTGGGCTACGTGCTGAGCTCGATGCTCCTCGCGAGGATCGGCGCGCGCCTGGGCGGCGCCGCGGGCGGCGCGCTCGCGGTGCTGCTCTTCGTCATGAGCCCCTTCCTCCTCTGGGGCTACCTGAGCGGGATGGAGATCGCGCTCTACGGGACCGTCCTCCTCGCCTCGTTCCTCGCCTACCTCAGGGAGCGGGAGGCGGCGCGGTTTCCTTCGCTCCGCTGGTGGCTCTTCGCGCTCGCCGTCGCGCGGCCGGAGGGCGCCGTGCTCGCGGGCGTCTTCGGGCTCCTCATGATCGCCGACCGGATCCGCGCGTCGCGTCGCGGGCCGGACGGAGGGGCGAGGCTCGGCTGGAGCGCTGTCCTCCCCTTCGCCGCCGCCGCGCTGCCCTTCCTCATCACGCTCCTCATCTCCGGGACGTTCGAGGGAACGAGCGCGCAGGCGAAGTCGATCCTGGCGGAACCCTACCGCGAGACGCGCCTGGAGTACCTGCGAGGCACGCCGAAGGTCTGGCTCTCGATCGGGACGGTCTACCTGGGCATGATGCAGCTCGACGAGGGCGTGCGCCTTCCCGTCGCGCTCGCGCTGGTGAACGGAATCGGGGTCGCCCTCTTCCTGATTCTCGCGTTCGCTCCGCGCCGCCGCCCATGGACCTCGGGGTGGGCCCTCCTTCCCCTGCTCGCCGCGGGCATCGTGATCCAGTCCCTTCCCGTCTACTGGTACGTCCACCTCTATCGTTACCTGCAGGGGGTCTACCCGCTCTTCCTGCTCCTGGCGGCGGCCGGATGGGGCCGGCTCGCCACGCTCGCGTGGGACCGACTGCCTCGGGCCGCCGGCGCTCCGGCGGCGGCGCTCCTCGCGATCGCGCCGCTGGTCGTCTGGGCGCCGCGCCTCCTCCCCGAGCAGGCGCGCGTGATCGAGTTCTACGGCCACAACTGCGAGAACATCCTCCATCAGCAGGTGGCGATCGGCCGGTGGGTCGATCGAAGCCTGCCGCGCAACGCGATCGTGGGGTTGAACGACGCGGGCGCGATCGCCTACTACGGCCGGCGCCACACGGTGGACCTCATCGGGCTGACCTCGGCCGGTTACGCGCGCGTCTACCGCTCGGGGCTGGGGTGCCTGTTCGAGCACGTGCGGCGGGAGCCTCCCGCGCGGCTTCCGACCTACTTCGCGATCTACCCGGGGTGGTTTCCCTACTGGCGGGAGAGCGGCATCCTCGGGCCGGAGGCCTTTCGCGCCCACCTCGGCTTCAACACCATCTGCGGCGGGCCGGACATGATGGTCTACCCCGCCTCGTGGATGGACGCGGCCGCGACCGACCGGCCGCTCGATTCCGATTCCACGCTCGCGGGAAAGCGCATCGTCGATTCCCTCGACCTGGCCTGGCTGGAGGACGAGCGCCGCCACGAATGGACGGCCGATCCCGAAGCGAAAGACGTGCTGCGTCTGTACGCGTTCGCCGACCGCCCGACGCGCCCGGTGGCCGACGGCGGACGGATCGTCTACGGCTCGCAGCGGTTCCGCGCCTCGGTCGAGCCCGGCCGCGACCTCACGCTGATCCTGCGCACCGACGCATGGTATCCGAGCCGCGTGCGGGTGCGGGTGGACGGGAAGGATGCGGGGGAATGGTCGATCGCGCGGACGGACACGACGTGGGTCGAGCCGGCCTTTTCGATCCCGGGCCGTCTGCTCGCGCGCCCGCGCCCCGAATTCGCCCTGGAACGCGAAGGCGCCGCCCCGGGGGCGGCGCCGGGGAGCGAGGCCGGCAACCTCGCTCCGTTCCACATCTGGCTGGCTCAGTAGCCGGTGCTTGGACTGGGGCCGGCCCGGGCTACTGGTCGATCCAGGACGAGACTTCGTAGCGGGTGAGCGCGTTCAGCTGGCTGATCATCGCGCTGGAGTAGAGAAGCTTGATGTTACCGTTCAGGTTCGAGTCGTTGTTCACCGACCCCTGAACCATGAGCGCGCCCACGATCTGCTTGGCCGTACCGCCGCCCGTCACCGAAACGTCCTGCAGGCAAAGCACCACGCCGTTCCAGTTGAACGTACCGCTCAGCGTGAAATCGCCGTCGATCACCAGCACGCCCGCGCCGCTGGCATTGCCCGAGATGTGGAGGTCGCCCGCGACGTGCACGATCTTCAGCGTCGGGGGTGAGGTCGTCGCCGAGCCCCATCCCGTGGTGTTCGGATTGGTCTGATTGCCGCTCAGCGTGATGTCCGCCATCGAGCTCCACTCGGCCGCCATGGCCGGAAGATCCAGGTTCACGCCCGAGGACTGAACGCTCGGATCGGTCCCGGAGCCTTCGACGTTGTCGTCCTGCTGGCCGTTCAGCTGCGAGGAGATCGCATTCGGATCGTTGGGCGTCGAGATGCCGGGAAGGGGCGCGGCGCCGCCCACGGTGTCGTAGGGCGCCGTGTAGTTGTGGTCGTGTCCGTCGATGTAGAACGCGTTGCCGTTGAAGGTCATCTGCCCCTCGGTATATACCGAGCCCGGCACCGGCGGCAGCGGCCACTTCACCGCTTCCACGGTCACGATCTTCTGTCCGGTCCCCCGGCGTCCCGCGCTCGTGACGATGAGCTTGGGAATGCCGCGCACCAGGTTCTCCTGCGGCGGCGTGGTCGGATTGTTGTCATGGTCGCCGAACAGGACGATCTGGTTCGCGCCGTTCAGCTTGTAGCGGACCTTGACCCACGGATAGTCGAGCCGGTCGGAGACCGAAAGACCCACGACACTGTTCTGGCGCGACCCGACCTCCGGGTAGTGCTCGCTGGCTTCGTCCACGGACGCATTGTTGTTGTTGTCGAGCCCGTCGGCGGCCGTGGTGTTGTACTGCGGGTCGAGTCCCGAGTTCCCAGGATCGGTGATCACGTACCGGCCCCAGCCGGGGTGGTAATTCCCGGGGCCTTCCGTACCCCAAGGAGCGCCTGCCGTGCCCAGGTAGATGTTCGGCGGCGTCACGTTGGGATTCGACATCCGCGCCAGGACCTCCGAGATCCCCGCCTCGGCGTTCGAGAACGCCTGCGTCGACGTGAGCTGGTTTCCCGCCACCTGCTTGTCTCCCTTGGTCACGGCGACGTACGAGACGCCGAGCGACGTCAGGAGGAACAGCACGAGCAGCGCGATGATCAGCGTGTTGCCGGCCTCCGGATTCGGGAGACCCCGTTTCGACGCGACGATGCCGTTCATGGTCCGATCCCCTTCCGTCCGCCGTCCCTGGCCTAGCGCTCGCGCCACCAGGCGAGCGTGTATCGGTTCACGTTGAGCGCCGCATTGATGGCTTCACTGGAGTACCAGATGCGCCCCGAGCCGCTGAAGCTGGACGCATTGACCAGCGTCCCCTGATAGATCACCGCACCGATGATGCGAGCCACGTCGGCGGGGCCGCCGCCGGTCATGGTCAGATCACCGCTGCAGACCACGATGCCCTTGAACTGGCACCCGCCGCCCATCGCGAGATTGCCGTTCACCATGAGGATGCCGCCGCCCGTCCAGGTTCCGTTGATCGCCAGGTTCCCGTTCACGACGGTCACCTTAGGATTGGAATACGAGCCGTACGACGGTGAGCTCGATCCGAACGTGAGCGGACCGGTGAGCGAGTAGTCGGCCATCCCGGAGAGCTGGGTCCAGATCTGGTTGAAATCGTAGGTGTAGGGCGAGTGCTCCACGCTGTTGTCCCCGCCCTCGCCGCTCACGTTGTCCTGCTGGTTCGCCGTCAGCGTCGCGTCGCTCGTGGGCCCCTCGGTGAGCACCGCGGGGGCCGGCGCCGCGCCGGGGATCGTGTCGTTCGGCGGGGCGGCGTAGTGATCGTGGCCGTCGATCAGGAACGCGTTGCCATTGAAATTCATGTGACCGCCCGCCCACAGCGGTCCCTTGGCCGAAATGATCGGAAAGCGCACCGCCTCGGCCTCGAGGGTCTTCGCCGCGTTGCCGCGGCGCCCGGCGGCCGTGATCCGGAGCACCGGGGCGCCGTTCATGAGGTTCTCGACCGGCGGCGTCGTCGGGTCGTCATCGCCGTCGCCGAAGCGCACGAGCTGGTTCCCCTGCAGCTTGTACTCCACGCGCACGTAGGGATAGACCAGGGCGTTCGCGTTCACGGCCTGCTTGGTCAGCACCTCGGGGTAGGCCTCGCCCGACTCATCCACGAAGCCGTCGCCGTCGTTGTCCAATCCGTCCGACGCGAGCGCCGCGCGGTTCGGGTCGAGCAGGCTGGCCCCGTTCGTGAGCACGATGTACTTGCCCCATCCGGGATAGGGCAACGTCGACGGACCGATGTAGTTGAGCGATTCGGCCGGAAAGGCCATCCGATGGAGTCCCTCGGCGATTCCGGCTTCCGCGGCGTACATCGCCTGGCTCGCCGTCATCGTGTTCCCCGCGATCTGCTTCTCCGACTTGGTCACCGCCACGAAGGCGACGCCCGCCGAAGTCAGGACCATGAGCACGAGGAGCGCGATGACCAGCGCGTTCCCCGACTCGGAGCGGGGCGCGACCGTTCCTCCCTGGATCGGATCGAGCACGAGGGTCTCCTTCTCCGTCACGGAAGCACCGTGGACGCATAGGGGTTCAGGTAGATGACCAGGTCGCCGGTGCTCGTGCTGGTCGCGGTGCCGGCGACGATGTCGGCCAGAGGATCGGTGTCCGGGTAGTCCTGCGAGCACTCCAGCTTGCCGATCGCGAGCGCGTTCACCGCTCCGCCCGCGTTGGCGTCGGCCCACGAGTACACGTTGGGGATGACGGCTCCGCCGGCGGCGCTGGCGTCGCAGAAGAAGGCCTGGATGGCGGGAGGCGTGCCTCCACCCGCCCCGGCGGTGCCAACCACGATGTCGTTGCTCACGTTGCCCCAGTCCAGCCGGCCCACCGCCAGGGACAGCGCGGGTCCGGGCGTCGCCTGCTCGTCCTGGCGCGTGAGCGCGCCGGCCATCGTGCCGTTGTTGTGCCAGAACTCGATCTTGCCCGTGTTCACGCCGTTCTTCACGGCCGTCACGACGTCGGGATACGAGTCCGCGTCCATGCGGTTCGTCGTGATCGCGTACACGGCGCCGCCGACGGCCACGGTATAGACGGTCGTGAAGCGGACGATCGAGAGGGCGTTGTTGTAATAGATGTCGACGTTCCCCTGCGTGTCGGCGGTGTTCGTCTTGGTGCCCGCCACGATGTCGGGATAGCCGTCCAGATTCATGTCGCGGATCGAGAGGCTTCGCACTTCCCCGCTCGCCGTGTAGACGTCGAGCGACGCGCTGTGCGTGAACGTGCCGTCTCCGGCGCCCCACCAGACCTCGACCTTGCCCAGGTTGGTGCCCGTCTTGGTCCCGATCACGACGTCGATCTGTCCATCGCTGTTGAGATCGCCCAGCGCGAGACCCTTCACCTCGCCCGTGCCCGGGTTGTCGTAGAACTGCGAGTTCGGCGTGACCGGGCTCGACGTCGTCCCCACGCGTCCGCGAACCTGTCCGGTCTGGCCGAAGCACTGGTTCAGCCACACCTGGAAGCGCCCCACGTTCGTGCCGGTGAGCACGCCGGAGACCACGTCCCGGGTGTTGTTCCCCGAGCCGTCGAGGTCGGCGGCGGCGAGCGCCTGGATGTCGTAGCTGGCATTGCCCAGGTAGCTCTCCGTGGCCTGGTAGTAGACGTTGCCGGTATAGCGTCCCGGCTGTCCGTTCCACCACACGCGGATGTTCGCCGTCCCGCTCGCGCGGGTTCCGACGATGATGTCCAGGTCGTGCTGATCGTTCTGGGTGGTCGCCGAGCCCTCGAGCCGGTCGTATTCGTCCAGATCGGCCAGCGCCAGCGAGAGCACGCGGTCGGTCGGGATGTGGATCGGCGGCTGGCTGGGCGGAAGACCCGTGCCCGTTCCGGTCCCCGTGCCGGTGCCGCTTCCGCTGCCGCTACCCGAGCCGGAGCCGCTGCCCGAGCCCGTCCCGCTTCCGTAGCCGGTGCCGCCGGTGCCGCCCGTGCCGCCGGTGTTGGCCGGCGCATAGGCCTGGTTCGCCTGCGCGAGGAACGGGAAGTTTCGCGGCTCGACGGAGGTCCCGATGCTCACGCGGTCGTACCCGCCCGTCTGGACGTTCTTCTGCTTCGTCTCCGTCACCATGTTCACGAGCACGGTCTTCACCGCGCTCGAGGTGCCGGGTCCGGCCGGGATGCCCAGGTCGGCATTGGCGACGGTCTTCCCGTAGAAGACTCCCGCCGCGTCGTTGCCGGTGCCCGCCTTGAGCTCGAGCGCGGTGTTGGCGTTATCGCGGTACGAGAAGAGCGGAACGTTCTTCGCCGTGATGTTGTCGGCGGAGCGCTGGGTCAGTCCGTAGGCCACGATCTCACCCTGGCCCGAGACCGGCGTGGCCAGCGAATCGGCGACGGTGCCCACCTTGCGGCGGAGCACGAAGTCGTAGGGGTTCGGGCTGGACGCCACGAGCGGATCGCTCGAGCTGGGATCCAGGAAGTAGGTGATCACCTCGCCCACGTCGATCTGCCGGTTGCCGTTCACGTCGAGCGCGAAGGTGACCCGGTACTGGGAGCCCACCACGATCGACGGCTGCACGGCGGGATTGATCCCGTACCCGGCCGAGCGCAGCTCGCGCGCGATCAGATCCACGCCGCTGCGCGCGTTCTGGTTCGCCTCCGCCAGCTCGAGCCCGACCTGCTGGGAGCGCTCGCCGCGGACATAGACCTGATAGATCGATCCCATCACCAGCGCGAACAGCAGCACGGCGATCGTGATCTCGACGAGGGTGAAGCCAGCGTCCGCCTGATCTCGTTTCTGGTTCACGGTATCACCTCGGGTGCGGGGCTCCCTGCCCGGTCAACGGGTCACGTAGCTGGTCAGGACCGTGCTCTGAGCGCCCTGGCTGTTGATCCAGCCCGACGTGACCTGGATGCGCTTGCATCCCGCCATGGGGATGGAGTCCGTCACGACCCAGGTCCGCGTAAAGACGGAGGTCGTGTCCGTGAAAGTTCCGGACGTGAGACTCTGGTATGGCGTGCCGCGAAGCTGCTCCATCTTGATCTGGGCCGCCATGAGCGAGCTCGTGATGACGCGGCTCTGGGTGACGCCCTTCGTCCCGGCCGGGATCATCGACGCGACCGCGAGGATACCGACCGCCAGGAAGGTCAGCGCGAAGAGCACCTCGATCAAGCTGAAGCCTGGCGCGGCGCCGGCGCGGACGGGGCGGCAGCTCACTGGACCGTCACCATCCCGGTGGGCCGAACGACGGAGAGGGACCGGGTGTACCCCTCGGGATTCGAGTAGATGACGCTCCCCGAAACGCTGGCGCTCCCGTTGGGCACGAACAGGACCGTGTCCGACGGGAACGGATTGGTGGAGGAATTGGTCACCGTGATCCAGTTCGCCATGGCCGACGTCTCTCCGAACTTCTCGGGACCGTCCTGGACCCCGTTGTTGTTGTCGTCGTCCCACCATTTGAGCTTCCGATCCGTCGCGTCCCAGTAGAGGACGTAGTTGTTGTTCTCCGTGATCGCGCGCTGCCGCACCACGCGCATCGTGGTCGCGAACTGCTGCACTTCGCCGTTCATCTCCACGGAGCGCAGGAACTTGTTGATGCCTGGAATCGCGATCGCCGACACGATGCCGAAGATCACGAGCACGATCGCCAGCTCGACCAGCGTGAAGCCGGCGCCGGCGTCGCGCGCGGCAGGGGCCGCAAGGCCGCCTTTCATCGTCCGTTCCTCCTTGGAATGCGTGTCGTGCCGGTGCTCAAGAACGCAACGACCATGCCAGCGCTCAAACCGCGTTCCGGCCGTCGTCTGGCTGGCGCTTCGAGGCTCGATCCGGCTGATTTGCCCCGTCGCTGGCGCGATCGAGCCAGGAGCGCGCGGCGCCTCAGGGCGCGCATCCCGTGCAATCCGCACGCGTCTCAGGGGAGGAGCGAGCGATACCAGCGGAACAGCGCGTCTCCATAGAGGAGCAGCGCCACCGCCGAGGGAGCGAGGAACGTTCCGAACGGTATGGCGCTTCGCTTGTCGCCCTTTCCGCGCGCGATCAGGAGCACCCCGAACAGCGATCCCGCGAAGGAGGCGAGGAAGATGGCGCCGAACACGCCGCCCGCCCCCAGGAAGGCGCCCATCATCGCCGCGAGCTTCACGTCGCCCCCGCCCATGCCGGGCACCCCGGTCGCGCGCTCATAGACCGCGCCCACGAGCCAGAGGCTCAAGCCTCCCGCCGCGGCGCCGATCAGGGCGGAGGTCAGGCCCGGCGGGCCGAAGAGGCTCGCGGCCAGGCCGACCCCGACGCCCGGAATGGTCACGGCGTCGGGAATCGTGCGCGTGTCGAAGTCGATCCACGCGACCGCGACGAGGGCGAGAACGAACACCGCCTGGGCGACGAGCACGGCCGGATGCTCCGCGCGCTGCGCCAGCTGCCCGAGAAGAATCCCCGCCGTGAGCTCCACCGCCGGGTAGCGCCAGGAGATCGGCTTCCGGCAGGAACGGCACCGGCCCCGAAGAAGGAGGAACGATAGGACGGGGATGTTGTCCCAGGGCCGGATCCGCGCCTTGCAGCGGGGACACGACGACGGCGGCGAAACGATCGACTGGCCGCGCGGAAGGCGCGCGATGACGACGTTCAGGAAGGATCCGAACACCAGTCCCAGCAGGAAGGCAGCGGACGAGAAGAGCGTGTGCGCGGTCACAGGGCCTCCGGCGCCTCGAGGCGGGCGAGCTCGCGTCGCGCCACCTCCTGCATGTAGCGGTTCCCGGTCGCGAGCACGCGCCTCCAGAGGAGCGCCGCGAGGTCCTTGTTCCCCGAGCGCTGCGTGGCGAACGCCGCGAAGCGCTCGACGTAGTCGGGGTGGCCGGGGAGCCGCGCCGCCTGCACGAAGCAGCTCGAGGCGGCGGCGTAGTCGTGGCGGCAGACGTAGTGGAGGAAGCCGGTCTCGAAGGCCAGCCGCCACGACTCGGGGTTGGCGCGCCGTCCCTTCATGAGGAGCGCCAGGCCCTCCTCCGGGCGGCGCAGCTCCTGCGCCAGGACGAAGGCTCCGAAGACGTAGGCCGACTCGAACGCCGGATCCAGGTCGGTCACGACGGCCATCACGTGGTCGATGCGCTGGAACTTCTGGTCGGTCAGGCGGTGCTCGCCGTAGTACTGGATCGCGCGCAGCCACGCCGCGTCGGCCGCCGCCGTCTCGTACCCGAGCGAGGCCTGCTTCACGAAGACGCCCGAGGGGAAATAAAGCAGCTCTTCCCCGGGCGCCGGCCCGATGCGTCCCCACGACGAGGCGTAGAGGAGCGCCGACCCGGCCAGCAGCGCGGCCGCCGCCGCAAAGGGGAGCGCCGCCCGCAGGCGGCCCGGCACGCCGCCGGTCACTTGAAGTCCCGCCGTTCGAACACCGCGGCCGCGGCGGCGAGGAGCGCCCCGCCGTAGAGGGCCGCGTACGCCGCCGCGAACAGGAGCCGGTCCTGCCCGACCCCGACGCCGTGCACGACGAGCCCCCGGGCGTTGAACACCTCCAGGTGCGGCAGCATCCAGTAGGCGCCCTGGGTCAGGACCGCGAGGAGGCGCGAGGCGCCGTGCGTTCCGAAGTAGAGGAGGTCCTCGGCGAAGTGCCCCGCGAGGAGCGTCGCCGCGGTGAAGAAGGCCGTGAGCAGCGGCGTCGTGAACGAGGAGAAGAAGACGACGACCCCGGTCACGATCACGAGCTCGGCCAGCGACAGGAGGAACGCCCCGCCGACCGTCCACGGAAAGACGCCGCCCGACAGAACGAGGAGTGCCGCGGTGAGCGCGGTCATCGCCGCGAGCAGCGCCGCGGCGCCGATCCAGAGACCGGCGTACTTGCCGGCGAGGAATTCGGAGCGGCGGATCGGCTTGGCCATGACGGCGTAGATCGTCCGGCGGTCGAGCTCCTTGTGGAGGAGGCTCGAGCCCAGCACGATCACGACGAGCGTGGCGAGCGCCGAGGCGCCGGCGAGGCCGAAGTCGAGCACCACCTTGCTCCCCTCGCCCAGGGCGAGCGGCGCGAGCACGAGGGAGACCCCGGCCAGGCCCAGCCCGAAGAGGACGAGCACGAGGAAGACCCGCTCCCGCGCGACCTCGCGCAGGGTGTTCGTGGCGATCGCGGCGACCCGGTTCATCGCGAGGCCTCCGCACGGCCCAGGACGGCCATGAAGTGTTCCTCCAGGGTGGGACGGCGCGGCTCCACGGCGTGCACCGTCACGTCGTGCGCGAGCAGGGTCCGGAGGACCTCCTGGAGGGCGGCCGCGTCGGCGACGCGCACGACCCATCGCGAGCCCACCCGCTCGGCCCGGTGCCCGGCGGCGCGCAGCGTCACCTCGACCCGTTCCGGAATCCGGTCCGCGGCGATCTCCCACTCCCGAACGCCTCCGGCGAGGAGCCCCGGCACCGAGCCCGTCTCGAGGAGCCGCCCCGAGGCGAGGATCCCCACGCGGTCGCAGAGCGCCTCCGTCTCGGCGAGAACATGGCTCGAGAGGAGCACCGTGGCGCCGCGGCCGCGCTCGTCGCGCAGGAGCCGCTTCACCTCGGCGCGCCCGACCGGATCGAGCCCCGACATCGGCTCGTCCAGGACGAGGAGCGAGGGCCGGTTCAAGAGCGCCTGGGCCAGCCCCAGCCGCTGCGTCATCCCCTTGGAGAAGGTCCGGAGCGGCTTTGAGGCGTGCCGGCCCAGCCCCAGCCGCTCGAGCAGCTCAGACCCGCGGGCGCGGCGCTCTCCGCGCGGCATGCCGAAGAGGGAACCCGCCAGGTCCAGGTACTCGGTCGCGGTGAGGTGGTCGTAGAAGCAGGGATTCTCGGGCAGGTAGCCCAGGCGGCGGCGCGCCTCGGGATCGCGGGGATCGCGTCCTTCGATCCGGACGACGCCCGAGGTCGGTCGCGAGAGGCCGAGGAGAATCTTGATCGTGCTCGTCTTCCCCGCGCCGTTGGGGCCGAGGAGGCCGAAGATCTCGCCCCGCTCGAGGGTGAGCGAGATGCCGTTCACCGCCGCGAAGGGGCGCAGCGTCATGGGGTCGCGATAGACCTTGTGCAGCCCCTCGATCGAGAGCGGCGCCAGGGTCTCCACGGCGTGCAGTCCGGGAAGGGTCGCCCCGGTCTCCACGCGCGCCCGCGCGCCCGTTTCGCTCGCTGCCATCGGATGGATCTCCTGTGGATTGCTTGTGGTGCCACCCCGAGGACGGCAAGATCGGTGCCATGCCCGTCCGCGCCGCGCCGTGACGCCGCGCGGCCCCTCTACCATGGAAATGAGGAAGGGCGGCAGACCGGTCGGAACCGAATCTGCCGCCCCATGTTCGTCCGCCGATTAGCCGTTGGTCAGCGTCAGCGGGAGAATCGCGGTCTTGCCGAAGCCCTGGATCGTGTAGCCGGTCGTCGAGACGACGCTCGTGCCGATGATGCCCGAGGCCGCCGGAGCGACCCACGTCCACGCGTCACGCGCGCCCGAGAACGGATTCACCGGGTAGTTGCCGCCCGGCATGTTCGCC
>DASQJL010000124.1 GCA_035631035.1 Candidatus Binatia bacterium
GCCGGCGGCGACAACCGCTTCCTTATAAAGGGGGTGGGAAGACGACTCTGGGGTACATGCAAAGCGTGTGCCCACGGAGATGCCCTCCGCCCCTAAGGCCATGGCGGCCAAGAACCCGCGGCCGTCGGCGATTCCGCCCGCGGCGGCGACCGGGACCGAGAGCGCGTCCACGAGCTGGGGGATCAGCGCCAGCGTCGTGATCTCGTCCACGCCGTTATGGCCGCCCGCCTCGAATCCTTCGCCGATGACGATGTCCGCGCCCGAGTCCTGCGCCTTCTTTCCATGCTTCACGCTGGGAACGACGTGGATCCAAGTTGCCCGCGCAGCCTTGATGCGCGGGCCCAGCAGGGCTGGGTTTCCCGCGCTCGTGATGATGGTGTCGATGCTCTCCTCGAGGGCGATCGCGAGCAGCTCGGCCGCGTCCGTGCGGAGCAGGGGGATGTTCACCGCCAGCCGCTTCGACGTGAGGGCGCGGGCCTTCCGGATCTCCTCGCGCAGGAAGTCCTGCTTCATCGAGCCGGCGCCGATCGTGCCGAGGATGTCGGCCTCGGCGCAGGCGGCCGCGAGGCGGTGCCCGGAGGCCCAGACCATCCCGGCTTGCAAGATTGGATAGCGGATGCGGAGGATCTCGGAGACGCGGGTCGTGATGCGGTCGATCACGTGCGACCCGTTCCCGCGATCACTCCCGTCCCTTCGGCCGCCACCCTTCGATCGCGCGCTGCGCCAGGAGCGCGTCGGCGAGCACGAGGCACGTCATCGCTTCGGCCACCGGGACGACGCGCGGGCAGAGACAGGGATCGTGGCGGCCGTGAATGGCGAAGTCGCGCTCCTGGCCATGACGGTCCACGGTCTTCTGGGGGAGCGCGATCGAGGAGGGGGGCTTGACGGCGATGCGCGTGACGATGGGCTGTCCGGTGGAGATGCCACCCAGCACGCCGCCCGCGTGGTTCGTCGCGAAGCCCTTCGGGGTCATCCGGTCGTTGTTCTCGCTGCCGCGCAGGCGCGCGGCGGCGAATCCGTCGCCGATCTCGAACCCCTTGATCGCCGGGATCGACATCAGACCGAAGGCGAGCCGGGCGTGCAGCTTGTCGATCACGGGATCGCCGAGTCCGACGGGAACGCCGGCGGCCAGGGTCTCGACCACGCCGCCCAGTGAGTCGCCCGCCTCGCGCGCGGCCAGGATCGCGCGCTCCATCTCGGGCGCCATCGCGCGGTCGGGGCAGCGCACGGGATTCTGCTCCACGAAATCCAGGTCCCGTTCGCGCGCGACCAGGTCGCCCACCTGCACGGTGTAGGCCTGCACGCGCACCCCTTCGCCCTCCAGCAGGCGCCGGGCGACCGCGCCCGCCGCCACGCGCCCCACCGTCTCGCGCCCGCTCGAGCGGCCGCTCCCACGGTAGTCGCGCACGCCGTACTTCTCCCAATAGGTGAAGTCGGCGTGGCCGGGGCGGTAGAGATCGCGCAGCTCGGAGTAGTCCTGCGAGCGCGCGTCCACGCTGCGCACGACGAGCGCGATCGTCGCGCCGGTCGTCACGCCCTCGAAGACGCCGGAGAGGATCTCGACCTGGTCGGGCTCCTTCCGCTGCGTGGTGACGGCGCTCTGACCGGGCTTCCGCCGGTCGAGATCCTTCTGGATCATTGCGGGATCGACGGGGATGCCGGGCGGCACGCCGTCCACGATCACGCCGACCGCGGGTCCGTGGCTTTCGCCGAACGTGGTGATCGTGAGGAAGCGGCCGAAGGTGCTCCCCATCAGGACTTCTTTGCCGCGCGGAGCTTCGAGCCCGCCTCGATCACGCGCGCGGCGGTCTTGAACGAGCGCTGCCGCCACTGCTCCTGCCGCCGCGCCAGGCGCTCCAGGTTCCAGAGCCACGTGGGCCGGATCTGCTTGCGCGCCGCGGGCACGATCGCCTTCAGGCGGTTCCACACGACGAGCGCCTCGCCGTGCGTGTCGAAGAAAAGATCCTCATCGAGGAGACCGCGGTTCACGAACGCGGCGACCATCTCCCAGTAGGACGAGACCATCCGGACGTGGCGGTCCATCTCGCTTCCGGTCATCCAGTGCGGGCGGATCTCCTCCCAGTCGGTGACGGCGAACTCGGAGAGGAGGTAGTTGCGCGCGCGCCGCAGCTCGGGGTCGCGGCGCAGCTCGTAAAGCTTGAGGATCAGCTCGGCATCCTGCGGGGTGGCCTTGGCCATGGCGCCTCCGGGTAAACGGCGGGAACGCGTGGCATTGTCGCCGTGGTTCGCGCCATTGTCAAACCGGCTGCGCCTGCGTACTCTGCGCCCATGAAATACATCGTGCACACGGACGGCGCCGCGCGGGGAAACCCGGGCCCCGCCGCGATTGGAGTCGTGGTTTCGGACGAGACGGGCCGCGTCATCTTCGAGGCGAGCCGTTGCCTCGGGGTGCACACGAACAACGAGGCGGAGTACATGGCGCTGATCGCCGCGCTGGAGTATCTCAAGGAGGCGCGCGCGCGGCAGGCGGACTTCTTCCTCGACAGCGAGCTGGTCGTGCGGCAGCTGGAAGGCCGGTACCGCGTGAAGGAGCCGCGCCTGCAGACGCTGCACGCGCGCGTCACGATGCTCCTGAACGCGGTGCCGACGCATTCGTTCCGCCATGTGCCGCGCAAGCAGAACGCGCGCGCCGACGAGCTCGCGAACGAGGCGCTGGACGCGCAGGAGGGGCCGCAGAAGGGGGCCTAGGAAGCTGCACGGCGAGAACCCTAGTGGTGGTGCCCTTGCCCGCCGTGCACGTCGTGCACGACGGCATGCCCCTGCCCGCGCGCGATCAGCCAGCGGTTCACGGGAAACGCCGCCGCGCCCGCAAGCACCAACGACACGGCCATGCTGATCCAGAAGAGGGCCGTGCCGGGCCCGGAGGTCATCGCGCCCGGGATGACGAGCATCACGACGTTGTCCACGATCTCCATGATCGTGATCGACACGGTGTCGGACGCCGCGGCCAGCCCCATCGCCCGCCGCCAGGGAATGCCGGCGGCGCGCAGCGGCCACAGGGTGAGCAGGTAGCCGAAGAAGAAGGCGAGAACGATCGAGATCGCGACCGTGGCCCCGGCGCTCAGGCCGAACGCCGCGCCGGCGACCATGCCGCCGACTTCGCCGATGGAGCAGCCCGACAGGCAGTGCAGGGTGGCGCGCAGGGCCAGCCGGTTTCGCGAGTCCACGGCGGCAGGATACCCGATCCGATGTGCTAGACTGGCCTCAGCGTAACAGGCAGGCGGACGTCGGAGCATCACAGGCGGCCGCGGGCCGCGCTCACGCGCGGTTCGAGGAAAGTCCGAGCTCCACAGGGCAGGGTGCTGGGTAACGCCCAGCGGGAGCGATCCCAGGGAAAGTGCAACAGAAAGCAAACCGCCTCGGGCCGAAAGGCCCGCGGTAAGGGTGAAACGGTGCGGTAAGAGCGCACCAGCGGAGGAGGCGACTCCTTCGGCTCGGTAAACCCCACCCGGAGAAAGACCAAATAGGGGACGATGAGGTGGCCCGCCTCGACGAGTCCCGGGTAGGTCGCTAGAGGCGCTCGGTAACGCGCGTCCCAGAGAAATGGTCGCCACGGAGCAATCCGACAGAACTCGGCTTACGGGATGCTCCGGCTACGCCGCCTGAAACGTCCACGCGAGAATCGCGACATGAACGCCAAATCCACGACACCCGAGGCCGCTTCGGGCCCTTCGTCGGCATCCGCGCCCAACGCGATCACCATCGGCCCCTACACGGTGCGCTTCCTCTCGGGCGGACGCTTCCGCCTGGACGGAGGCGCCATGTTCGGCGTCGTCCCCAAGACCCTCTGGACCCGCACCGCGCCCGCGGACGAGCGGAACCGGATCCGCATGGCCATGAACTGCCTGCTGATCGAGGGGGACGGGAAGCGGGTGCTGGTGGACGCGGGATCGGGGACCAAGGATGACGCGAAGTTCCGCGACATCTACGCGATCGA
This sequence comes from Candidatus Binatia bacterium, assembly GCA_035631035.1. NCBI lineage: Bacteria > Candidatus Binatota > Binatia (SeqCode) > Binatia bacterium. The sequence continues at coordinate 3,959 of DASQJL010000124.1, forward strand.
GCGTCCCGAGGGGCTGATCGAAGATCTGCGCGCGGCAGGGGTCGCGCCGGAGCTGGTGGACACCGTCGCGCTCACGCATCTTCACTTCGACCACTGCGGCGGCGGCACCACGCGCGGCGCCGACGGAATGGTGCGCCCCACGTTTCCGAAGGCCCACTACCTGGTGCGCCGCCAGGAGTGGGATGACGCGCACCACGCGAACGAGCGGAACCGCGCCTCGTATCTCTCCGACAACTACGATCCGCTCGCCCAGTCGGGGCAGCTCATCCTGCACGCGCAGGACATCGAGGTCCTGCCCGGGGTCTGGATGAAGAACCTGCCGGGACACACGCTGGGACATCAGGGCGTCTTCTTCGACATTCCCGGCGCCCGCGCGCTCTACGCCGTCGATCTGATCCCGACCGCGGCGCACTTGCCGCTGCCGTTCATCATGGGGTACGACCTCTATCCCATGATGACCCTCGAAACGAAGCGCGCCGTGCTGAAGGACGCGATCCGGGAGAACTGGATCCTGCTGCTCGAGCACGATCCCGACCTCCGCGCGGTCCGCATCGCCGGAGAGGTACAAAGGGCGCACTTCGAGAAAGTGGCTTGACAGACCCACCCCCCGGTTCCTATCCTGCCGCGGTTAGCACCTTTTTTCACAAACCTTTACCCGTTCCGGCGCCTCGCGCCCAACGGAGTGAACCTTGAGCCCAGTCGACCCCAACAGCCCGGGCGCGTTCGTCCCGGTCCTGATCATGGTGATCGTGGCGATCGGCTTCGCCGTGTTCACCCTGGTGGCCTCCCATTTCCTGGGGCGGCGGGTCTACGATCCGGCCAAGCAGCTTCCCTACGAGTGCGGGATCACGCCGATCGGGAACGCGCGCGAGCGCTTCCACGCGCGCTTCTACCTGGTCGCGATGCTCTTCATCGTGTTCGACATCGAAATCGTCTTCCTCTATCCCTGGGCCGTCGTCTTCAAGCGCCTCGCGCTCTTCGGCCTGATCGAGATGGGCGTCTTCCTGCTGATCCTGATCCTCGGCTTCGCCTACGTTTGGGGGAAGGGAGCGCTGGAATGGGATTGAGACCCGATCCGGAGCTGCTCGAGCCGCTCGACGCCGATCAGACGAAGACCGTGGAGCACTTCCGGTCGCGCTTCGGCGACGGCGTGAAGGAAACGCAGTCGTTCCGGAAGCAGCTCTCCATCTGGATCCGGAAGGAAGACACGCTCGAGGCCCTGCGCTTCGCGAAGACCGATCCGCATCTCCTCTGCGAGCTGCTCTGCGACCTGACCGCGGTGGACTATTACGAGCAGCGCGCGCAGAACGAGCCCCGGTTCGAGGTCGTCTACAACCTCTATTCGGTCACCTTCAACCGGCGCTTCTTCCTCAAGGTCGGCGTGAACGAGGGGGAGCCGCTGCCGTCGGCCACGGCGGTCTGGCGCTCGGCGAATTTCATGGAGCGCGAGGTGTGGGATCTCATGGGGATCGTGTTCGACGGCCATCCCAACCTCGAGCGGATCCTGACCGCCGACGGCTGGATCGGCCATCCGCTCCGCAAGGACTTCCCGACGATGTCCGACCAGTTCCCGAACGTGGAAGCCTGATCGTGCTCTCCGACAAGGCGCGCCGCGACATCCAGGATCTCAAGTCCACGTTCGAGACGAACCAGTCGGCGCTGATTCCGGCGCTGCACCGGGCGCAGGCGGACCAGGGGTGGCTGAGCGAGGAAACGCAGGCCGAGGTGGCCCAGCTCCTCGATCTGTCGCTCCAGACCGTGGCCGGCGTCGTGTCCTTCTACACGATGTTCCACCAGAAGCCGGTCGGGAAGTACCTCCTCCAGGTGTGCCGCAATCTCTCCTGCTCGATGCTCGGCGGACAGACCCTCCGGCGGAAGCTGGAGGAGCGCCTCGGCATCGAGGAAGGGGAGACGACCCCCGACGGCCGCTTCACGCTGGTCGAGGTGGAGTGCCTCGGATCGTGCGGGACCGCCCCCGTCGTCATGGTGAACGACCGCTACTTCGAGGGCGTCAAGCCGGACGACGTGGAGAAGCTGCTGGCGGAGCTCCAGTAGCCGGTGGATCTCGCCTACCTCATCGAAGCCCTGGTCAAGGTCCTCATCGTTCTCGGCTTCACCCTTCTCGGAGTTCCGATCATCGTCTGGATGGAACGGAAGGTCCTCGGGCACATGCAGGACCGCATCGGCCCGCAGCGCGTGGGCCCCTTCGGCCTGCTCCAGACCATCGCGGACGGCATCAAGCTCTTCTTCAAGGAGGACGTGGTCCCGTCGCAGGTGGACAAGGTGATGTTCGCCGTGGCGCCGGCGATCTCCGTCGTGACCGCCCTGGCCGCCATGAGCGTGATCCCCTTCGGCGACCACGTGACCCTCTTCGGGCGGGTCATTCCGCTCCGCATCACGGACGTGAGCATCGCGATCCTCTTCCTGCTGGGCGCCACCTCGATGGGCGTCTACGGCATCGTGCTGGGCGGGTGGTCGTCGAACTCGAAGTACCCGCTGCTCGGCGCGCTCCGCTCCTCGGCGCAGATGATCTCCTACGAGCTGGCCATGGGCACCGCACTCCTGCCGATCATCCTCATGACCGGGTCGTTGAGCCTGCTGCAGATCGGCCGCGCGCAGACGCACATGTGGTTCATCGTGCCCCAGATCGTGGCGTTCGTGATCTACATGATCTGCGCCGTCGCCGAGACCAACCGCGCGCCGTTCGACCTGGCCGAGGCGGAGACGGAGCTGGTCGCGGGCTTCCACACCGAATTCTCCTCGATGCGCTTCGCGCTCTATTACGTCTCGGAGTACGCGAACATCATGGTGGTCTCGGCCGTGGCGATCACCTGCTTCCTGGGCGCCTGGAACGGGCCCTTCCTGCCGGGGTGGGCCTGGTTCCTGATCAAGCTGGTCGCGTTCCTGTTCTTCTACATCTGGATCCGCGCGACCTTCCCGCGGCTTCGCTACGACCAGCTGATGACCTTCGGATGGAAGTTCCTGCTCCCCCTGGCGCTCGTCAACCTGGCGGTCACGGCCGTCGTGCTGACGGTGAAGGGCTAGCGCCATGCTCGAAGGCATCCTCTTCGCCATGTTCGCCGGGGTCGCGATCGGCTGCGCCCTGGGCGTCGTCTTCCATCGGAACCCGGTGCACTGCGCGCTGCTCCTGGTCGGCGTCCTGCTCTCGCTGGCGGGGGTGTTCATCCTGCTCCACGCCGCGTTCGTCGCGGCGCTGCAGGTGATCGTCTACGCGGGCGCGATCATGGTGCTCTTCCTCTTCGTGGTCATGCTGCTCAACGTGAAAGGGGAGACGCCGCTGCTCACGCCCGGCGCGGCGAAGGGCTTCGGATTCCTGTTCGGCCTGATCGTGGCCACCGAGCTCCTCTGGACCGTGCTCTCGCCCGGCGGCTCCGAAGGGGGCCCCTTTCCGGCCGCGGCCCTGCCGGCGGAGTTCGGCTCGCCGGCGGGCCTGGGCATGCTGCTCTACACAACCTGGCTCTATCCCTTCGAGATCGTCTCCCTCCTGCTCCTCGTCGCCGTGGTCGGCGCCGTGGTGCTCGCCAAGAGGAAGTTCTTCTGATGGGCACGATGCCCATGGTTCCGCTCGTCTGGTATCAGCTCCTGGCCGCGATCCTCTTCACGATCGGGGTCGTCGGGGTGCTGGTGCGGCGAAGCGCCCTCGTCATCTTCATGTCGATCGAGCTGATGCTGAATGCCGTGAACCTCTCCCTGATCGCCTTCTCGCGGCAGCACGGCGGCATGGAAGGGCACGTGTTCGTCTTCTTCGTGATGGCGGTCGCCGCGGCCGAGGTCGCGATCGGCCTCGCGATCCTGGTCGCCATCTTCCGGAACCGCGAAACGGCGAGCGTGGACGACGTCCACCTCCTGAAAGGCTAGGCGCGTGAACACCCTCTCCCTTCTCTGGCTGATTCCCGCGCTGCCGCTCCTCGGCGCGATCGTGAACGGGATCGGCGCGGGGAAGCTTCCGCGCAAGCTCGTGAGCGCGATCGGCACCGGGACGGTCGGCCTCGCGTTCCTGATCGCGGTCGGCTGCTTCCTCTCGCTGGCGCGGCTGGCTCCGGAGGATCGCGTCTTCGTCCAGCAGCTCTTCTCCTGGATCGACTCGGGAGACTTCTCGGTCGCGGTCCGCTTCGGCCTGGATCCGCTCTCGGCCGTGATGATCCTGATCGTCACCGGCGTCGGCTTCCTGATCCACGTCTACTCGACCGGCTACATGGGACACGAGAAGGCCTACGGGCGCTACTTCGCGTACCTGAACCTGTTCACGTTCGCGATGCTCGTGCTGGTGATGGCCGACAACTTCCTCGTGATGTTCTTCGGCTGGGAGGGGGTGGGGCTCTGCTCCTACCTGCTCATCGGCTTCTGGTACCAGAAGCCCTCGGCCGCGGCGGCGGGGAAGAAGGCGTTCGTCGTGAACCGGATCGGCGACTGGGGCTTCATCATCGGCATGCTCCTCATCTTCGTGCACTTCGGCACGCTCGACTTCGGGCGCGTCTTCACCGAGGCGCCCGACCGGCTCGCGTTCGGAAGCGCCGTCGCCACGGCGATCGCCCTCTTCCTCTTCGTCGGCGCCACGGGAAAGAGCGCCCAGATTCCGCTCTACGTATGGCTCCCGGACGCCATGGAGGGCCCCACGCCCGTCTCGGCGCTGATCCACGCCGCGACCATGGTCACGGCCGGGGTCTACATGATCGCGCGCTGCCACGTGCTCTACGCGCTGGCGCCGACGGCGCTCATCGTGGTCGCGATCATCGGCGCCGCGACGGCGCTCTTCGCCGCGACGATCGGGCTGGTCCAGAAGGACATCAAGCGGGTGCTGGCCTACTCCACGGTCAGCCAGCTGGGCTACATGTTCCTGGCCATGGGCGTGGGGGCGTACGTCTCGGGAATCTTCCACCTCATGACGCACGCCTTCTTCAAGGCGCTGCTCTTCCTCGGCGCCGGCAGCGTGATCCACGCCGTCTCCGGCGAGCAGGACATGGACAGGATGGGAGGGCTGAAGGCCCACCTCCCCAAGACGCACCTGACGATGCTGATCGGAACGCTCGCGATCGCCGGGATCTTTCCCCTGTCCGGATTCTTCAGCAAGGACGAGATCCTCTGGAACGCCTGGAGGGTCAATCCCGGACTCTGGGCGGTCGGCGTGATCGGCGCCTTCCTCACCGCCTTCTACATGTTCCGGCTCTACTACATGACCTTCCACGGGCCGATGCGCGTCTCGGAAGAGGCGAAGCACCATCTCCACGAGTCGCCGACGAGCATGACCCTACCGCTGATGATCCTCGCCGTCCTGGCGGCGGTCGGGGGTCTGATCAACATTCCGATCCTGGCCGGCGGCCAGCGCTTCGACGCCTGGCTCGAGCCGGTCTTCGCGGATCTCGCGCGGGTGATGGGGCCCACGGCGCACGCCGAGGCCGCTGCCGCCCACCAGCCGGGGACGGAGATCGTCTTCATGGCGATCTCCCTCATGGTCGCGCTGGCGGGGATCTTCCTCGCGCGGCGGTTCTACGTGACCGATCCGACGCTGCCGCGCCGCCTGGCCGAGAGCGCGCGCGGGCTCTACCGGACCCTCTGGGAGAAGTACCGGGTGGACGAGTTGTACGACCGGACGGTGGTGCAGCCGATCGTGCGCGGGTCGGAGCGGCTCTGGCAGGGGTTCGACGCCGCCGTCATCGACGGGGCGGTGAACGGGGTCGGGAAGCAGATCGAGCGTGGCGCGGGGATCCTGCGCGCGGCGCAGACCGGATACGTGCAGTTCTACGCCCTGATCATCACCCTGGGGCTCGTGGTCGTGCTCGGCTACCTGGCGCTCCGATGAGGCGCGCATGAGCCTTCTCGGCGTGCCGCTCCTCACGTTCCTGATCTTCCTGCCGCTCGTCGGCGCCGCCGTGGTCTTCCTCATGCCCTCGGCCCGGCTCGGCGCGATCCGCTGGACCGCGTTCCTGTTCTCGGCGCTGACGTTCCTGGCCTCGATCCCGCTCTGGACCTCGTTCGACCTGGCCCGGAAGGGGATGCAGTTCGAGGAGAACGTCCCCTGGATCGGCCCGCTCGGCATCTCCTACCACCTGGGCGTGGACGGGATCAGCGCGCTCCTGATCCTCATGACCACGTTCCTGACCGCGATCGCGATCCTCTCGACGTTCAGCGCGGTGACGAACCGGGTGAAGAGCTACATGGCGACCCTGCTGATCCTGGAAACGGGGATGATCGGTGTGTTCGCCGCGCTCGACCTCGTGCTCTTCTACATCTTCTGGGAAGCGGTGCTGATCCCCATGTACCTGATCATCGGCATCTGGGGCGGCCCGCGCCGGATCTACGCGGCGGTCAAGTTCATCCTCTACACGGTGGCGGGGAGCCTGCTCATGCTCGTCGCCATCCTGTACCTGTACTTCGCCTATCACGCCGCGTTCGGCACCTACACGTTCGACCTCATCCGGCTCTACGACACGCCGCTGGCGGGCTCGGCGCAGCTCTGGCTGTTCGCCGCCTTCGCGCTTGCCTTCGCGATCAAGGTGCCGATGTTCCCGTTCCACACCTGGCTTCCCGACGCGCACGTCGAGGCGCCCACGGCGGGATCGGTGATCCTCGCGGGCGTGCTCCTCAAGATGGGGACCTACGGCTTCGTGCGGTTCGCGATGCCGCTCTTTCCGGAGGGCACCCGGGCGTTCGCCCCGTGGATCATCGCGCTCGCGGTGATCGGCATCATCTACGGCGCGCTGGTGGCCATGGTGCAGCGCGACGTGAAGAAGCTCGTGGCCTATTCGTCCGTGAGCCACCTGGGCTTCGTGATGCTGGGGCTCTTCGCGCTGAACACCCAGGGGATCCAGGGGAGCGTCCTCCAGATGGTGAACCACGGGCTCTCCACCGGGGCGCTGTTCCTCGCGGTCGGGATCATCTACGAGCGGCGGCACACCCGCGAGATCTCGGAGTTCGGCGGGCTCTCGGCCATCCTTCCCTGGTTCGCGGCCCTGTTCCTGATCATCTGCCTCTCCAGCCTGGGCCTGCCCGGGCTGAACGGGTTCATCGGCGAGTTCCTGATCCTGCTCGGCGCCTTCCGGGTCTACCCGTGGGTGACCGGGATCGCCGCGACCGGCGTGATCCTCGCCGCGGTCTATCTGCTCTGGATGTACGAGCGGGTGATGTTCGGCCCGGTCACGAACGAGAAGAACCGGGGCCTGCGCGACCTCTCGCCGCGCGAGTTCTGGACGCTCGCGCCGGTGATCGCGCTGATCCTCTGGATCGGGATCTTCCCGAATCCGTTCCTGCGCCGCCTCGACACCTCCTCGGCGGAGCTGATGGCCCGGGTGAACGCCCGGGTGATGGCGACCGAGACGATCGGGGCCGCGACGACGGCTGAGGCGGACACGCCATGAAGCTCCCGATCGACGCCAATCTCGGGATGATCGAGCCGCTCCTCATCGTGAGCGGCGTGGCGATCGCGCTCCTCGTGATCGACCTGATGCTCCCGCACGGCAAGAAGCACCTCTCGGCGTGGATCGCCATGGGCGCCATCGTCTGGGCCCTCTGGCGGACGCTGGCGCAGTGGGGCGGCGCGGTCCAGCACGGCTACTCGGGCATGGTGGCGCTCGATTCGCTCTCCACCTTCTTCAACGTGCTCTTCCTCGCGAGCACCGGGGTCGTGATCCTCCTCTCGCATCCCTTCCTGAAGAAGGAGGACGTGGAGCACTCGGAGTACTACGCGCTGCTCCTGTTCGCGACGTCCGGGATGATGATCCTGGCCTCGGGTCTCGACCTGATCACGCTCTTCCTGGGGATCGAGGTCCTCTCGATCTCCCTCTACATCCTGGCGGGGTATCGCCGGAACTCGGACGCCTCGAACGAGGCGGCGATGAAGTACTTCCTGCTCGGCGCCTTCTCGTCGGCGATCCTCCTGTACGGCATCGCGCTCACCTACGGCGCCACCGGCTCGACCAGCATCCTCAAGATCGCCGACGTGCTCGGGAACACGGCGACCCCGGTGCCGGAGGGGCTGCTCTACGCGGGGCTGGCCCTCATCCTCGTGGGGCTGGCCTTCAAGGTGGCCGCCGCGCCGTTCCACATGTGGACCCCCGACGTGTACGAGGGAGCCCCCACGCCGATCACCGCGTTCATGTCGGCGGGGCCCAAGGCGGGCGCCTTCGCGGCGATCGTGCGGGTCTTCTTCGTGGCGTTCGGCCCCGTTCACGCCGAGTGGGACGCCGTGCTCACCGTGATCACCATCCTGACCATGACGGTGGGGAACGTGGCCGCGATCGCGCAGACCAACGTGAAGCGGATGCTCGCCTATTCGAGCATCGCGCACACGGGATACGTCCTGATCGGGATCGTCTCCGGCGGCGTGATCGGCGGGACCGGCGCCCTCTTCTACCTCCTCGCGTACGTGACGATGAACCTCGGCGCCTTCGCCGTGATCATCCTGCTGGAGCACCAGGGGGAGAAGGGGGACGAGCTCAAGGACTACGCCGGGCTGGGATTCCGCTATCCGATCCTGGGCGCCCTGCTCTCGCTCTTCATGATCTCGCTCTCGGGGATCCCGCCCACGGTGGGCTTCGTGGGGAAGCTGTACCTCTTCGGCGCCGCCGTCTCGTCGGGGCATATCCTGCTCGCCGTCTTCGGCGTCCTGAACAGCGCCGTGTCGGTCTTCTACTACCTGCGGCTCATGGTGCTGATGTACATGCGCGAGCCGCAGGAGGCGCTCCCGAAGCTCCGCGTCCCGATCGCCCTCGCCGTGGTGCTCCTGCTCACCGCGGCCGGCACGCTCCTCCCCGGCCTCTGGCCGAGCGGCCTCTTCGAGGCCGCGCAGAACGGGGTCCGCGCGCTCTTCTCGTAGCCTGCTCCGGTCGCGGTCAGCGCTCCCAGACGGGAGCCCAGTCGTCGGTGCGGATCAGGGTGCCGGCGACGATGCCGAGCACCAACCCTGAGCCGGCGCCGGCCGCCCCGTAGATGACCGTGGCGACCCACTGATCCCGGCCCTCCTCCTCGGAGGTGCTGATCAGCGCTCCGATGCCGGCGCCCAGGACCAGCCCCAGGAACGCTCCGGCGAGCGTGTGGCCGTGACTGCCGGAGCGGCGGTCGAGACCCTCGATCGCCTTGAAGCCCATACGGGACTCATGACGCAGCCGCTTGTCGGATGCGAAGGACAACGTTTCCGGCGTGGCCGCGAGGAACCGGGCGCGGAAGGAATCGTCGCGAGGCAGGCGGACGCGGATGGGATCGCCGCGTTGGAGGTCCATGAACGGGGAGGAGGTTCGGAGCACGGTCTCCGGGTCCTCGGCCCGTGCGAGGGTGGCGAGACCACAAAACAGAACGAGCCCCAATCCGGCGCAGATCAGGGCTCGCGTCCAA
>DASQJL010000125.1 GCA_035631035.1 Candidatus Binatia bacterium
ACCGGGTCACGTCGTCGCGCATCTCCTTCTGCCAGACGCGCACCGCGGAGGCGTAGGCGTGCTCCGCCCATCCTCGGGCGGGGTTGTGCTCGATGTCGCGATGGGTGGCCAGCACTCCCTGGAAGCGGATCTGCGTTCGCCGGCCGGCGAGCGGCGTCACGTCCACGAACACCCGCCCAAACGCCTTCCCCGAGAACAGTCGGAAGAGGAGGTGATGGATCGGCTTCCATTGGGTCATGAGGCGGTTGCCCGAAGGCCTGAGGTCCCAATGGTCGCTCTGCAGCGCCGCCGCCGAAGCGCTGCGCGAGACGGCGGCGGTAGCGACCACGGTATCCAGATAGGCCTGGCCGAAGAGGAGGTGCCATTCCGGATCATCGGAGCGGTGGCGGGCGTCGCAGGCGAGGGAGGGCGGCGGCACCGACGCGTGGGCGGCAGCGCTCCCGGGAAGCCCGCAGACGAGAACCAGCAGCGCTGCCGCGATCGCGGTCCGGGACGGCGCCGCGCGGTCGGAGCGCGGGGACGGAGCGGTGCCCGAAACTGCCATGGCGTCGGTCATGGGAAACGGGCCGCGCTCCGGGTGGTGCGGCATGAACTTCGGGGGCGCCTTTCCAGCGCGCCCCCACAAATGTCGCCTGCATAAACCCCGCCGCTCAGGAACGGTTCGCGATGCGGTGGGTTCGGATCCTTGACGCCCTCAGGCCTTGCCGAACCGCACCGCCGCCCGTGCGCGGGCGCGCTCGGCCTCGACCTCGCGGTCCTTGGGGGTGGCGTTGGTGACGAGGGAATCGAGGAGCCGCTTCGCGACCACGGCGGTCTCCTCCACGGCCCGCTGGAAGGCCTTCTCGTTCGCCGCGGAAGGCTTGGTGAATCCGGAGAGCTTCCGGACGAACTGGAGCGAGGCCGCCCGGATCTCCTCGTCGGTGGCGGGCGGGTCGAAGTTGAACAGGGTCTTGATATTTCGGCACATGGCCATCCTCTTTCGTTGCGGGAGTCGCGCTCGTGTCGTTAGAGTCTGGGGATGGCCGTCTTCCTCTTCAAGACCGAACCGACCACGTACTCGTTCGACGATCTGAGCCGCGACAAGACGACGGTATGGGACGGCGTCTCGAACGCGCTCGCCCTGAAGCACCTGCGATCTGTCCAGAAAGGCGACACCATCGCCATCTACCACACCGGCGACGAAAAACAGGTGGTCGGGCTCGCGACCGCCGCCTCCGATCCCTTCCCCGATCCCAAGCAGAAAGACCCCAAGCGCGTCGTGGTCCGCCTGAAGGCGGGCCGCGCCTTTCCCTTCCCCGTTCCGCTCGCCACCTTCCGGACCGACGCCGCGCTCAAGACCGCGGATCTCGTCCGCCTTCCGCGTCTCTCGGTGATGCCGCTGACCGATGCGCACTATCGGCGCCTGCTCGAGCGCTCGGGACTGGCTTCCGAGAAGTGACCGGGACGGCGCCGGTCTAGACCCTCCGCTCCCTGTCGCGGTTTCGTTCGATGCGCCGCTCGGCGCGTCCGATGATGGCGAGGATGATCCAGGTGAGCAGGATGCTCACCGCGGCGATCGCGAGACGACCCAGCCCCACGGCGACGCCGGCCGCGGCGGTGATCCAGATCCCGGCGGCCGACGTGAGGCCGCGCACTTCGCGCTCTGCGGAAAGCTTCAAGATGGCCCCGCCGCCGATGAACCCGATGCCCGTCGCCACCCCCTGGATCACGCGGCCGATGTCGCTCATCGAGACGTCCATCTCGAGGGGCGCGAGCACGAAGAGGGTGGCGCCGAGGGCGACCAGCATATGGGTCCGGAGGCCCGCGGGCTTCCCGGTCTGCTCCCGCTGGAGCCCGACCACGGCCCCGAGCCCCGCGGAGAGGAGCAGCCGCACCGCGATCCGCACGAGCTGCGCCCCGTCGACCATCAATCCGTTGCGCAGCTCATCCATCAGCGCGTTCATGGCCCACCCTCCCGATCTCGCGGTTCACGGCAAGAGGCCGGGATCATAGACTGGCTCCATGCCGCGGGCTAGAAGCGACCTCAACATGGAGATCGCCGGCCAGCTCTACGACCTGGCGCTCATCCATTCGTCCCCGCATGGCCGCATCGCCTACAAGCGGGCGGCCCAGGCGGTGCTGCGGATGGAGGAGCCTCTCGACGCCGTGGCGGCGGCCGGGAGCCTGCGTCAGGTGCCCTACATCGGGCCCGCCAGCGAGCGGGTCATCCTCGAATCGCTCGAGCATGGGAGCAGTCCCACCGTCGAGCGCGCGGTGGCCGCGAGCGGCAAGGCCGCCGAGGTTCAGGCCGCCCACGCGCACCGGACGAACTTCCTGAGCCGCGCGGAGGCGCTCCGGCTGCTGCGGTCCCGGTCGCGGGCCGTCCGCCTCGAGGACTACCGCGGGGACCTCCAGATGCACACCGAGTGGAGCGATGGCGGCGAGAGCATCGCCCGCATGGCCGCCGCGGCCCGGGAGCGCGGCTACGAGTTCATCGGCGTGAGCGACCACTCGTACGGCCTGCGCATCGCGCGCGGGATGAGCATGAAGGACTCAGGGCGCCAGCGCGTCGAGATCGAGACGCTGAACCGCGGATGGAACGGAGCCTTCCGGGTCTTCCAGGGGATCGAGGCGAACATCCCCGCCGAAGGCGGCGTAGACATGACGCCCGAGGAGATCGCGACGTTCGACCTGGTGCTGGCCGCGCCCCACTCCAAGCTCCGCAAGGCGGAGGACCAGACGGCGCGCATGCTGGCCACGGTGCGCCATCCCGGCGTCCACATCCTCGCGCATCCTCGCGGGCGGATGTACTCCCGGCAGGGCGTGCTGGCACGCTGGGACGAGGTCTTCGAGGAAGCGGCGCGGCGCGGCGTCGCGATCGAGCTGGACGGCGATCCTTACCGCCAGGATCTGGACTGGTCGGTCGCCAAGCGGGCCCTGGCGGCGGGATGCCTCTTCGCGCTGGACAGCGACGCCCACTCCGGCGCGGAGCTGGTCTATTCCGAGTACGCGATCGCGCACGCCCGCCGCGCGGGGATCCCCGCCTCCCGCGTGATCAACACGTGGCCTGCCGCGAAGCTGCTCGACTGGGCCAGGGGGAAGGCCAAGCGGCGGAGACGCTCGTAGCCGGCCCTGGGGCGCGGCACCGCCTGGTGTTAGACTGAGCCCTCATCCCCCACGTGCCTTCAGGTGGCCGGCCGCGCAACGGACCGGCCGGAGGAGAGATCCCGATGCCCGCCCCACACGCACCCTCCGCTGGCCGCTTCGCTGTCTTTGCTGCGCTCGCCGCCGTCCTTCTGGCGGCGCCGAACGCGCGCGCACAGTACATGTACCTCGATTCGAACGGGGACGGCGTGCACACCGCCGCCGACGTGCTGCCCGCCACGGGAACGGCGACCGTGGACGTCTGGCTCTCCTCCGACCGCAATCGCGACGGCTCCCTCGCCGTCTGCTCCACGGGCAGCCAGCCCTTCGACATCTTCTCCTACGAGATCACTCTGCGCGCGACGGACGGACGCGTCGCGTTCAGCGGCTTCGTGAACCACGCGACCCTCCCGACCACGCTGTTCGCGGGCGGCTCCACGACCGAATTCTACGCGGTGCAGTTCGGCATCATCGCGATGCCGGCGGGCCTATACCGCCTCGCGTCGGTCTCGGTGGCGGTCACGTCCGGCACCCCCTCCCTCGGGATCGTCACCGACGCCCCCACGCTGGACCACGTGGCGCCACAGCCCGCGGAGACGGCGTTCGGCTCGCACTGCGGCGGCGCCGGCTTCGATAATACGATCATTCTCGGGCGCGACTGGTTCGACGTGGACGGCCTCCTTACGGGCGCCCCCTCGGCGGGAGGAGCCCCCAGTCTGGATCCGATCGCGGACATGACGGTGGACGTCGGCGACGTAGCAGCCCGGGCGCTGCGCGCGACCGACCCCGACGGAGACCCGATCGCGTTCAGCCTGGAATCCGGGCCGGATTTCGCCGACGTGACCACCGAAGACGCGGGACGCGGCATCGCCGCGGGAACGCTGCACGCGGTGCCGCGCGCGGACGACACCGGCCTCCATGCGGTCGTGGTGGCCGCTCGCGACGGGGCGCTTTCCGCTAGAGGAAGTCTGCAGATCCACGTCAACCAGGGCCCGGACCATCCGCCGATCGCCGCGATTCCTTCGCGTATCACGATGGTCGCGGGGACGGTGTGGCGCAGGACGCTCGTGCTCCGGGATCTCGACGGGAGGAATCTGTCGATCCAGAAGGCATCGGGGCCCGACTTCCTCTCCGCGGGTGTCGTCGGGCAGGGCGAGGGCGGGGCGGTCGGCTTCCTCCGCCTCGGCCCCTCCCTCTGCGATGCGGGCGAATACGACGCAACCCTGACCGTGAGCGCCGGCGCCACGACCGAGCCGCGTTCCGTCCACGTTTCGGTGCGGCCGGCGATGGCCGCGCCGCCAAGCGATCTCCTTGTTCTGCCGACCCATTTGTATCCGTCGGGCCTAGCCGGCGGCGACCTGAACGGGGATGGGCTCATGGACCTCGTGGTGGTCAACGAGGTCCGGACCCTTTCGGTGTTCGTGTCGCTCGGGGGCGGAGCCTTCGCCCCGGAGCACTCCTATCCGCTGGGCGTCTTCCCGGCCGCTCCCACCTCAGCCGCTCTGGCCGACTTCGACGAGGACGGACACCTGGACGCGGCGGTCGGCCTGACCGGCGCCGTCATGGTGTTCCGCGGCCGCGGTGACGGATCCTTCGACCCGCCCTCCACGCTTCCGGCGAAGGCGCTTCCGATGGATGTGATCGCTGTGGATCTCAACGACGACGGGCATGTGGACGTGGCGGCCGCCGACGGCGGCACGTCGGCCGTCTCGCTCTTCCTGGGCCGCGGCGACGGCACGTTCGCGCCTCGAAAGGATGTTCCGGTGCCGGGAACGCCGTACGGCCTGATCTCGGGGGACTGGAACCGGGACGGCAGGGTCGACTTGGCTGTCGCGGGCGCCTTCTACAGCACGGTTTCGATCCTGCTCGGTCATGGCGACGGCACGTTCCACGAACCCACCTCCGTCACGGCGGGCCAGTCGCCCTTCAGCGTCGCGACGGGCGACTGGAACAACGACGGGAAGCTGGACCTCGCTGTCGCGGACTTCAACGGGTCGCTCTTCATCGATCGAGGCGATGGGAACGGGGGCTTCGTGCAGACCGACGAGTTCGACGGCTTCACAGCCCCGCAGACGGTCACGGCCGGCGATCTCAACGGGGACGGAATCGACGACCTCGTTCTGGCTGACGGTCAGGGCTTCAAGGCACAGGTCTACCGGGGCGACGGGGCCGGAGGGTTCGTCGCGGCCGAAACGATCGCGCTTCCCGGCGGCGCCCACCACTGCGCGATCGGGGACGTGGACGGCGACGCGGTGCCCGACCTGGCGATGACCGACCAGAGATACGGTGCGGCATTCGTCCAGCGCCTCGCGTCGCCCCAGAACGCCGCCGCATTCGCGCGGGCGTTCGTGACCGGCGACCATCGCCCGGTCATCATCGCCTCCCGGACGCCGGCCTTCGCCGTGCAGGTGGAACCGGTCGGTGGCTCGTTCGCGGTCCAGGACGTCGATCTCGAGTCGCTCCGGCTGGTCTCCGAAGGCACCGGCTCGGTCTCCTCGATCGGGGGGATCCTGGCCAAAGGCGCTGCCGCCGGCGACCGGGACCACAACGGCGTCCTCGAGCTTTCGCTGTGGTTTGCAGGAGAGGACCTGGCGAGGATCTTCGATCGGATCACCGGACGGCGCGACGTCCCCGTGCTCTTCGAGGGCCGGCTCCAGAGCGGACGGCTCTTCTGCACACGGCTCGTCCTGGGCGTGCAGGGCCCCGGCGCCCCGATGACGGCCTCGGTGGCGCCGAATCCCTTGAACCCGAACGGAGTGCTCCGATTCGTGACCACCGTTCGAGGGCCGCTCCACGTCGCGCTCTTCGACATCCAGGGGCGGCGTGTCCGCACGCTCGTCGAGACGGAGGACGCGCCGGCCGGAGCGCAGCGGATCGCGATCGACGGACGCACGGATTCGGGCAGCGCGCTCGCTTCGGGGATCTACTTCTTCCGGATCGAAGCCGCCGAGGGATCGACCCGCGGACGCGTGACCATCCTCAAGTAGGGTCGCCCTCGCCGCGGCGACCAGGTCGAAGCCCCGTGGAGTCCCGCGGGGTTTCGGCCCATACTATTTCCCCATGACGCTCGACGACCCCAGCCCCCCGGAGCCCCCGCGCCGCACGAGGAGCGTGTTCCTCCTCTCGCCCGCCAACTGCGGCGGCAGGCGTGCCCAGATTCTCCTCCGCGAGAGCGCGGCCTTTCCCCTGGCCGTCCGGGTGCGGGATGCGGGCGCGCCGCTGGGCGAGGTCTTCTCGTTCCTGAGCGGACTCTATTTTCGCGGAAAGCTGGCATACGGAATGGCCTTCGGGAGCGCGGCCACCGGCCACGGGGCATTGATCATCACGCCGGGTCGGGGACTGATCCCGGCGGACACGATCGTCCGCATCGGCGACCTCGAGGAGATCGCGAGCATCGGCGTCGCCCACGACGAGCTGCGCTTCCGGGAGCCGCTGGAGCGCGACGCCGCGACGCTCGCCGCGACGCTGGAACCGGGCGATCGCGTCGTCCTGCTCGGCAGCATCGCGACCGGAAAGTACGTGGACCTGATCGAGCGGCTCCTGGACGGCCGGCTCTTCTTCCCCTCCGCGTTCGTGGGGCGCGGCGACATGAGCCGGGGCGGACTGATGCTCCGTTGCGTGCTCCGCGGGGAGGAGCTGGACTACGTCCCCATCGCCGGCGCGATCCGTCGCGGCCCGCGTCCGCCGCGGCTGGAGCCGATCCGGTGAGCCCGCCGCGCGCGTCGGCCAAGCGCCCGGCCGCTCCGCGGAGAGCCAAGGCGGCTCCCGCGGAAGCAAAGGCGTCTCCGTCGAAGTCCAGCGCGTCCGAAGCCAAGGCGCCTCGCCCGAAAGCCAAGGGCGCCGTCACCATTCCCCCGAACGTCCGCGACGTGGAGCTGGACTTCGGCGGCGGGAAGGTCGTCCGGCTCACGAACCTCGACAAGCTCTTCTGGCCTGAGCTGGGCATCGCCAAGCGCGACCTGCTCCAGTACTACGCGGGCGTCTCCCCGGTGCTCCTGCCGCACCTTCGCGACCGCGCCATGGTCATGAAGCGCTATCCCAACGGCGCGCACGGCGAGTTCTTCTTCATGAAGCGGGCGCCCTCGCCGCGTCCCGAGTGGATCGAGACCTGCCGGATCCCGCACGGCTCCGGAAATGTCATCGACTTCCCCATGGTCCAGGATCTTCCGTCGCTGCTCTGGGTGATCAACCTCGGATGCATCGACCTGAATCCATGGTACGCGCGGTGCGACGACACCGATCGCCCCGACGTCCTCCACTTCGACCTCGATCCGGTGCCCGGCGCCTCGTTCGACAAGGTGCGGGAGACGGCGCTTCTGGTGCGGCGCGGCCTCGAGGGGCTGGGCATGACCTGCCATGCCAAGACGACGGGATCGAAGGGGATCCATGTCTACATCCCGATCCGCCGCGGGCCGCTCCAGAAGGAGGTCTGGGGGTTTGCGAAGAGCTTCGCGATCGCGCTGGCGGCGCAGGCTCCGGCTCTGGTCACCGCGGAGTACCGCGTCGCGAAGCGGCCCGAGGGACGCGTCCTGGTGGACTACAACCAGAACGCCTGGGGCCGGACGCTGGCGTCCATCTACTCCGTGCGCCCCCGGCCGCGCGCCCCGGTCTCGACGCCGGTCACCTGGAAGGAGATCGAGCGCGGCATCGAGATCGAGGACTTCCGCATCGACAACGTGCCGGAGCGGGTGTCTGAGCTGGGCGACCTGTGGAAGCCGCTCCTCGGCGCGAAGGGCCGAACGGCCCTGGAGAAGTTCCTGTGACGCTTCCGATCCGCCGTCCCTTCCCGCCGATGGAGGCGCGGTCCGTGGACGTCATCCCCGTCGGGCCGGAATGGGAGTACGAGCCCAAGTGGGACGGCTTCCGGTGTCTGGCGTTTCGCGACGGAGCATCGGTGGCGCTTCAGTCGAAGGCGGGCGAGCCGCTCGAGCGCTATTTCCCGGAGATGGTGGAGGCGCTTCTACGGGTCAAGGCGGAGCGCTTCGTGCTCGACGGCGAGATCGTGGTTCCGAGCGGCAAATCCCTCTCGTTCGACGATCTCCTGATGCGCATCCATCCCGCGGAGAGCCGGGTGCGGAAGCTCGCGGCCGAGACCCCTTCGATGCTGATCGCGTTCGACCTCCTGGTGGACGACACCGGAACGTCCCTCGTGCCGCTCCCCCTGACCGAGCGGCGGCCGCGGCTGGAGGCGTTCGCCGCGCGCTTCCTCAAGGGACACCCCTCCATCCGGCTCTCCCCGGCCTCGGCCGATCCGCGCGACGCGATGCGATGGTATGAGAAGACCCGGGGTGCCCTGGACGGGGTGATCGCCAAGCGCCGCGATCTTCCCTATCGATCGGGGGACCGCAGCGGCATGGTCAAGATCAAGCAGCGGCGCACCGCCGACTGCGTCGTGGGCGGGTTCCGGTACGCGTCCAAGGGAAAAGGGGAGGTCGGCTCGCTCCTGCTCGGCCTGTACGACGACCAGGGGCTCCTGCATCACGTGGGCTTCACCTCGGGGCTCTCCGCCGAGGACAAGAAGGCGCTGGTGCCGAAGCTGGAGGCGCTCGTGAAGCCGCCCGGGTTCACGGGCAACGCGCCCGGAGGGCCGAGCCGCTGGAGCACGGAGCGCTCCGCCGAATGGCAGCCGCTCCAGCCGAAGCTGGTGGTCGAGGTGGAGTACGACCATGTGAGCGGCGGTCGCTTCCGGCACGGGACGAAGCTCGTGCGCTGGCGTCCCGACAAGGCGCCGAAGCAGTGCACGTTCGAGCAGATCGAGCGGCCGGAGGGGTCGCTGCTTCCCCTGCTGGGGGAGGGCCCGCGCACCGCGCGGGCGAAAGCATCCCCCAAGAAGCGGTAGCCGCGCCCTGCGCGACCCTTACACCTTCGTCGCGCGTGTCATCAGGTAGTCCTGGAGCACCACGTTCTCCCCGAAGTAATCGGTCGCGATCGCGTCAAACTCGCGGCGGAACTGCGCGAGCCGCTCCGGGTCGGTATCGCGCAGCGTCTCCACGACGCGGAGGATGGGCCCGGCGGTCTGCTCGGTCATGAGCCGGTTGTGCTGCGGGCTCAGCGAAGGAACGGCCATCACCTCGCGCGCGAACACGATGTCGCGCACCGACGCACCCAGACGCTCGCGGACGACCTGGGGCTCGCCCCAGAGCAGAGGCGGGGGCACCGGAATCGGGGGCGGCGGAAGATAGCGCGCCACCAGCGCGAAGACGCGCCCGATCGCCATCTCCGGCGGCCACGTCGAGAATGCGATGGTCCCTCCTGGCTTCAGCACGCGCAGCATCTCGGCCAGGGCGACCTCCGGCCGGGGCGCGAACATGTGCCCGAACTCGCTCAGCACGACGTCGAAGGCTCCGGACGGAAAGGGCAGCTCCTCCGCGTCGCCCTCGTGAAAATCGATCTCCACCTCGGCGATCTGGGCATTCTCTCGCGCCCGCGCGAGCAGCTCGGGCGTGAGATCGAGCCCGGTGGCACGGGCCCCGCGCCGCGCCGCCGTCACC
>DASQJL010000126.1 GCA_035631035.1 Candidatus Binatia bacterium
CGACCTCGGCGATCTGGGCATTCTCTCGCGCCCGCGCGAGCAGCTCGGGCGTGAGATCGAGCCCGGTGGCGCGGGCTCCGCGCCGCGCCGCGGTCACCGCCACGACCCCCGTCCCGCAGGCCACGTCCAGCACGCGCTGCCCGGTCTGCACGCCGGCATGGCGAACGAGCCGTGCGGCGGCGGGGGTGGTGAGGGCCTCCAGCGGGGCGAAGTGCGCCCAGCTCTTCCGCTGGGTCTCCTTGAATTGGGCCAAAGCGTCCATCGGAGCCTCCGGATCCAGGGTCGGTTCGAGTTGCCGGAAATGACACCACCGATGTCCGACGCCGTCAACCCGGCGAGTCCAACGCTCCGGCCGCCCGGCCTGTCTAAGGGGCATGACGCGAGCAGCCTTTCGAAACCCTCACGATCGAGGAGACGTCATGCATCCCATGCGCGCTGTGGCTCTGGCGGCATCGGCCGCCCTGGTTCTCGCGGCCCCCGCTCTTTCGCTCGCCCGCGGCGAGTCCCACGCCAAGCAGCACGGCTATGCCTACGGAAACGACGGAGACGACTTCACGTGGGCCGTCGTGGACGGGCAGAGCACCAGCATGTCGGGCCAGCTGGACCATCCCACGCTTCAGGACCTCAAGGATCGCTTCGGGGACCGCTTCCTCTACATCGAGGACGACGAGGACGGGTACGTGATCACCGACCGCGCGATGGTCGAGCGCGCCCGCCGCGCCACGCAGCGGATCGGCCAGTATGGACGCGAGATCGGCGAGATCGCGCGAACCCAGGTGAAGCTCTCGATGAGCGAGGCGCGGCCGAAGCTGCGCCGGGCGGAGCTCTTGCGCGAGCAGGCGGAGCTCCGGAGGGAGATCGCCCGGGCCGAGCGGGAGGGCGAGCCGACCGATCGCCTGGAGCGGAGGCTCGACCGGGTGACGACCCGACTCGAGGCGGACGAGGAGGTGGATCGCGGGTTCGAGCTTTCGTCCGATGAGAAGCGGGACCTCACGCGGCGGCGCGACGAGGCGAAAGCGCGGCTGCACGAGGCGGTGGAGCAGGTGAATCGGGAGATGCGGGACATCCTGCGCGACGCCAAGGGTCGGCGCATCGCCGAGCCCGTGGACTAGAGCTACTGGTATCCGGCGCGGCGCCACGCAGGCCGGCACGCGCTGGTGTGGAACGGCGGGCGGGGGCCCTGTACGATTCCGGCGTGCATCCCCCGACCGTCGTCCTCGAAACGCCTCGTCTTGCGCTCCGCCGTTTCACGCTCGAGGACGCCCCCTTCGTCTTCGAGATGGTGAACGACCCCGACTGGCTCCGCCACATCGGCGACCGTGGCGTCCGGACCCTCGACGACGCGCGCGCCTACATTCGCGACCGCACCCTCGCCCAGTACGACCGCGTGGGGTTCGGCATGTACGTCGTCACGCTGCGGCACGGCGGAGAGGTCGTGGGATCCTGCGGCCTCATCCGGCGGGACTCGCTGGCCGACGTGGATATCGGATTTGCCTTCCTGGCGCGCCATCGCGGACGGGGCTACGCGACCGAAGCGGCCGCGGCCGTGCTCGACTACGGGGTGCGATCGCAGGGTCTCACGCGGATCGTCGCGATCGTCTCCCCCGAGAACCGCCGCTCCATCCGGATCCTCGAGCGGATCGGAATGCGCTTCGAGCGGATGATCCGCCTTCCCGGCGAGCCGGAGGAGATCCCGCTCTACGCGTACGAAGCGTCAAGCCATGCGGCCTGAAGAAGGTCAGTACTCCACGTAGGACTCGTCGGGGTAGCAGTAGAGCCACCGCTCTCCAGGCTCCGCCGACGCCACGACGGGATGGTGCACCGTCCGCGCGTGCTTGCTCGCGTGCTTGTTCGGCGAGGAGTCGCAGCAGAGGGTGGTCCCGCACTGCTGGCAGGTGCGCAGGTGCACCCATCGCGCGCCGATCGCCACGCATTCGTCGCATTGGCGCGCTTTCGGGTGCTTCACGTCATGGATCTGCTTCAGATGGGCGCACGCCTCGTCCATGGCTTCTACCTCCGTTCCAGCTCGTCGCGATCCCAGCCGGAGAGCTTGGCGCCGGCCTCGTAGGTGGTGTTCAGGAATGCCGTGAGCGACGCGACCGGGTCCGCCGAGCGGCGAACCGCTTCGTAGGGCAGGATGAACTCGCCGAGCTCCTGGTTGTAGGACGCGGACGCGGGCTCCACCGCCGCCGCGTCGAAGCCCGCCGGTGCCGGCACCGCATAGGCATAGAACGCCGCCTCCTGCACCGCTCCGCTCCCCGGCCAGAAGCCGTGGCTGATCACCTCGTGGGAATACGACTCGCGCGTCATCGCGTCGGCGCCGGGACGCTCCGGCGCGCGGCGGCCGGAGAAGCGCGTCACCGCGAGGTCGAAGCTCCCCCAGAAAAAATGCACGGGGCTGCACTTCCCCACGAAATCGCAGCGGAAGCTCTGGAACACCGGCTTGATGGAGAGAAGCGCGCGGAGGAACGCGTTCGCGCAGGCGGGATCATAGGCGTGATGGGTCTCGTCTTCGGTGAAGCGGATCGGCTCCGGGATCTCGACCGGCATCGTCCAGATCCGGACGTCGATCCCCAGTCCGTGGAGGGTGTCCATCAGCTGGCGGTAGAACGCGGCCACGGAGCGGGGCTCGAGCGGGATCGTCCGCACGGTTCCGTCCGAGACCTCGACCAGGAGCTGATGCGCCACGAGGTCGAAGGTGATCGTGAAGGTCCGTTCCCCCGCGGTCATCGTCGGCGTGGCCAGGCCCCGCGGGGTGACCTGGAGCGCGATGTTCCAGAAGTGGTTCATCCGCGGCGTGAGCGCGAGGCAGATCTTTCCCGCGATCTGGGTCCACAGGTGAAGCGTGGCGTAGGTGTCGCGCCAGCGGTCCAGCGGCAGGGCGGGCCATTCGGTTGCCGTGCGCGTCATGCGCCTACGATACACTGTCCCGCATGGCGGAAGGAAAGGGGGAAGGCGCGCCCGAACGGATCGACACGGTCGTGATCGGCGCCGGACAGGCCGGCCTCGCCGCGAGCTGGTGCCTGACCCGGCGCGGGATCGAGCACACGGTCTTGGAGCGCGGGCGCGTCGGCGAGCGGTGGCGGTCGGAGCGCTGGGATGGCTTCTACCTCAACACGCCCAACTGGGCGCTCCAGCTTCCCGGCTTCGTCTACGACGGCCCCGAGCCGGACGCATTCGCGTCCCTCCGGGAGACGATCACCTACCTCGAGCGCTACGCGAAGAGCTTCGGCGCGCCCGTCCGGGAGCAGACGCCCGTCACGCGCGTGCGCCGGCAAGGAGATCGTTTCCTCGTGGAAACGCCCTCCGGAGCCGTATCGTCCCGCCGGGTGATCGTGGCCGCCGGGGCGTATCAGCGCCCCACGCCGGCGCCGCTCGCCCGCCAGCTCCCGCCCGGGATCGCCAGCCTCCACACCAGCGAGTACAAGAGGCCGTCTCTACTCCCGGACGGGGCCGTCGTGATCGTCGGCAGCGGCCAGTCGGGATGCCAGATCGCCGAGGAGTTGCTTCTTGCCGGACGGGGCGTCTATCTCGCGGTCGGCCGCTGCCCCTGGCTCCCGCGGCGTTATCGGGGGCGCGAGCTGATGCGCTGGATGGTCGACTCGGGGCTCGCCGACCAGACCGTGGACACGCTCCCGTCGCCGGCGGCGCGGCTGGGGTGCAACACGCCCGTGTCCGGGAACGACGGCGGGCATGACTGCAATCCGCGGTGGCTCGCGCGCCACGGAGCCGTGCTGCTGGGGAGGGTCGAGGCGATCGAGGGACCCGTGCTGCGCCTGGGCGAAGGGCTGAGCCAGAATCTCGCGGCCGGCGACGAGTTCATCGCGGCGTTCCGGAAGATGGCCGACGGCGTCGCCGCGACGGCAGGTCTCGAGCTGCCCGACCCCGAGCCCGCCGATGAACCGGTGATGCCCCCGGAGCTTCGTGAGCTCGACCTGCGCGAGGCCGGCGTGGGCGCCGTCATCTGGGCGAACGGGTTCCGGCCGGACCACTCCTGGATCGAGGGCGTCGAGCACGATGCCCAGGGGTGGCCGCTCCAGCAGCGCGGCGCCTCGCCGGTGCCCGGGCTCTACTTCGTCGGCCTCCACTGGCTGCACAAGCGGAAGTCCGCGCTGCTGCTGGGCGTCGGCGAGGATGCCGATCACGTTGCCTCGATGCTAGCAAATAGCTAAGTGCCTGTTGGTTATGGCACTATCCTCATCTGAAATGTAGGCCCGCCTGTTCGGCCGCCATTCCCGGTATCCTTTATGGATTGGCCCGCAGCACCGGCCGCTTGGAAATCGCCGCAACGGATCCACGCAAGGAGCTCCGCCATGGACATCTTGCCCTCGCTCAGGCGCCTTCCTCCGTCGTTTCCTGGAGCGCCGCTTTCGATAGCATCGCTGTTCGTTCTGTTCGCGCTCGCATCGCCGTTCGCTCTCTTCCCCGTGCCGTCCGCCCTCGCGCTCTCGATCCCGGCCAATACGTGGGTCGCTCAGGCGGCGCCGACGCAGGTCCTCCCCTCGGGACTGGGAGGCACCTACCAGGGACGGGGGTGGAACCACCTGCGCTACGATTCGGTGAACCAGCAGATGGTCCTCTTCGACGGCTACAACGAGCCGCCGGTGTATCCGCTCGGCAACATCTACGCGAACTCCCTCTGGAGCTACGACCCGGTGAAGAACCAGCTCTCCCTGGAGAAGCTGGATCACTGGACCCACACCAGCACCGGCACCGGGCCCCTTCCGGAGAACACCGACGACCCCACGCCCTACGACCGTCACTCCTATGCGTGCATCGTCTATGTCGCCTCCCACGACGCCGTCTATCTCTGGTCCGGCGCCAACAGCAACATCCCCGACGGCTACATCGGCGACATGTGGAGCTACTCCTTCGCGCGGCACGCCTGGCGGCAGATCGCGGGTCCGCACCCCTTCACCGTCTTCGAGCAGGCGATGGCCTACGATCCCTTCCTGGAGAAGCTCGTCCTCTTCGGCGGATCGGACCGGGGCTACCACGACGGGGACAAGACCTACGTGTTCGACCTGAAGAGCGAGCTCTGGACCGACGTCGCGCCGGTGACGGTCCCGGCGCCGCGCGCCGGCCAGACGCTCACGTTCGATCCGGAGCGCCGCGTCACCTGGATGTTCGGCGGCGCGATCAACGGGCAGCCGACGAACGAGCTGTGGCAGTACGACGCGCGCGCGAACACCTGGGTCCAGGTCGCCGTTTCGGGAGAGTCCCCCAGTCCGCGCCGCTTTGCCAACATGGCCTACGACTCCACGCATGACGTCGTGCTCCTCTGGGGCGGCGTCACCGGCTCGAACGCGGCGCTCACGGACACGTGGGTGCTCCATCCCGACCGCCGGACCTGGGAGAAGCTCTCGCCGGCGACGTCTCCGGATCCCCTGGTGAACTACGCCGAGGACATGGACTACGACCCGGTCAACGACGTCTTCGTGATGAACCAGAGCGGGAAGTTCTGGCTCTTCCGCTACGGTCCCGAAAAACCGGCCGCCGCGGCGCAGGCGCCGTCCAGCGTCGATCTACGCCTGCTCTCGTCCAACCCGGCCCGTCATGAGACCCGCATGAGTTTCACGCTGACCCGCGACGCGGACGTGCGGATCGACATGGTCGACTCCCTCGGCCGGCGCGTCGCGACGCTCGTCCAGGGGCGCTACCCGGCGGGTGAGCACGAGGTGGACTGGGCCGGCGGTACGTCGCGCCGCTCGGCATCGGGGATCTACTACGTGCGGCTCACGGCGGAGGGACGCGTGTTGACGAGGAGGGTGGTGCTGGTTCGATAGCTCAACCTGCAATTTCCAGTAATGCTTTGCGGGGCGGCGCCCGAAAGTAGTAAGAGGGACAGGGAGAGCGCCGCTGCCTGGAGCCGATCGCGGCGCGCTGGCCGCGATGCCCGTCGGAGGAAACCGGACGGTCGCATCGGGCCAGAGGAGAAACCGGGCGGCGGAGGTGTTTCATAACGAAATGTCCCCTCTGAAGACAGCCCTCGCCGGCATCCTGGCCGCCTTCAACCAGGACCCATATACGCTCTTCGCACAGCCCCGACACGATCCGGAGCTGTATTCGGAACCCCCGGGCGAGGCGGTGACCTTCTGGGGCCATGCCTGCGTCTACATCGACGTGCGAGGACGTGGGATCGTGACCGATCCCGTCTTCGGCCGCCGCTACTCGCCGCTCAACGGCAGGCGGATTCCCTCGCCTCCTCCCAGCGCCTACGAAGCGACCCGCGTCATCCTGATCTCGCACGCCCACTCCGATCATCTGCAGCCCCGCACGCTGGCTCGCTTTCCCAAGCGCGCGACCATCCTCTGCCCGCCGCCTTCGGAGAGATACGTACGCGGCCTGGGTCCCAGGGTGCGGGTGATGCGAGTGGGCGACGAGTACACCATCCGAGGCGCGTCGATCATGGCGGTGCCGGCCGATCATCCGGGCGGCCGCTACTCGCACATCGCCGAGGCGGACGGGCGCGCCCTGGGGTACGTCATCCGGACGGAGAACGGCACCGTCTACTACAGCGGGGACACCGACTACTTCCCCGGCATCGAGACGATCGGCCGGAGCTGCCAGCCCGACCTCGCGCTCCTCAACGTGAACGCCCACCTGCGTCCCGCCGACGCGCTCCGCGCGGCCGAGGCGCTCGGCTCGCCTCCCGTCGTTCCCCTTCATCTGGGCGCCTACGGCGGGAGGGCGGCGCGGCGCGGCCGCCGGTGGCATCGGGAGTTCCTGGAGATGGCGGGCCCGCTCGCCCTGCCACTCGCGGTCGGGCAGAGCGTCCTGTTGAACGACTCGCTCTCCGATCCGGTGGATGCAAGCCGCCCCACCCTGAGGCTGGTCCGGGATTCCTCGGGCTGCTAGGCGGCGCCGGTGAGCGGAGCCGAACCGCGCCGAGATCGCCCTCTTCAGTAACGCGAGCTTTCCGCCGCTACCCCTTCTCCGAACGCCGCTTCAGCCCCTCGGCCTCCATCTCGACATAGCTCCGGCTGAGCGGGGCGAGGATCCTCCCGACGATGCCGCCCAGGAGTCCCTCCTGGATCACGGCCAGCGTCACCCGCGATCCGCCCCCGGGCCGCGGCTCCACCACGTGGCGGCCCGTGCTCGTCATGCCCGGGCTCCGGGCGACCCATTCGAAGGACCGTCCGGGGACCACGGAGGAGACCCGCCAGACGACCGGCGGGAGCTTGGGCTGGAGCACCCGAAACCGGGAGCCGGCGGCGAGACCGCCCGGATCGAGGGGCTCGATCGAGGTGATGGAAGGGGTCCATTCCCGCCAGCGCTCCACGTCGGCGACGTGGGGCCACACCGCATCCGGCGGCGCATCGATCTCGATGACGCGCTCGATCTTCATGGGCGGTGGATTGAAGCGAACGGGACGCGGAGGCACAAGCGGAAACGAAACGGGGAGCCCGTGGGCTCCCCGCTTGCATGACTCCTTCTCGACGAGACGACTACTTCGTCACTTTGACCCCGACTCCCATGGCGGCGCTCGACGCGGCTCCCGCGCGGGTCTGGCCCGCCGCGGCATGCGCGCCGCCCGCGGACGCCACGCGCGTGTTCGCTCCGATCTTCGCCGGCTTGCCGTCCGCCTTCATGGTCCCCCTCGCGACCATGGTCTCGGTCTTGACGGCGGCCGCCACGCTCCCGACCCGAAGCCCCATGCCGTACGCGACCTGGCCCCAACCCATCCCGTCCGCATGGAGCGAGTACAGCTGGTCGATCGTCGTTCCGCTCGGCGCGTTCGCGAGGAGCGTGTGCGCGATCATCACCTCACCCCAACCCACGTTGTACTGCGTCCGCTCGGCGAGCAGCGCTTCGGAGGTCACTCCGAATTCCGCCGCGAAGCGGTCCGCGACCGTGGCGTCGCCGTTCGCGACGGCCTCGACGTCCACGTCCTTGATGTTCCCCTCCAGCTTCTTCTGGATCTCCTCGCGATCGGTGGCGGGCATCTTCGCGGCCCGATCCCGGATCGCCTTGAGCCGCGCCTCGTCCTTGCCGCCGCTGGGCGCCGTCGCGGTCGCCGTCGTGGTCGCCTCCCCGCTCGTCGTGGTCTGTGTCTGGGCGGGAACAGGCTCCGGCACGCTCGTCGCCCCTAGCGGGACGACCCCTCCCTGTTTCGCGTCGTTCCCTTCCGCCGCGGCCACCGCCGAGAAGGCCAGCACCAGTGCCGCGGTGAGCGACGGAACGATGATTCGCCTCATCCATTCCTCCCTTCGTATGCGCCTTGCGGCGCCGTCTCTTCCGGGCGCTCCGCCTCAGCGGATCACGGAATCAGGAATCGAACGCCCAGAAGTCCAACCGTCTCGGTACTGGTGTCGGTCACGGTGCGCTCGCCGGGCGCACCCGCGCCCAGTCCTCCCGCGAGCGGCAGCCGGTGCAGCGGGCCGCCTCCCGACGTGGAGGTCGTCGAGCTGGCCACGCCCCGGCCGACGTCCAGCTCGCCGAGGATCTGAACGTGGGAGAGCGCAGCCCAGACGAACGACCCGCTCGCCTGCGACGCGTTGGCGTCGCCCTCGCGCTTGCCGGCCATGCCGCCGGCCTGCAGGGCGAGGCCCGGAACGACGGACGTGCCGACCTCGAGGCCGACCGCGTTCAGCCGGGCCGACGCGTTGTCCTCCTGGTGCAGTCCGTACACGCCGGCCGTGACCAGGCCGAGCGACCACTCGGGACCGGCGCGCAGCTTCCAGGCGCGATAGCCGGCGTCACCCAGGGAGCGGGCGCCGATCGCGCGGATCCGCGCGAGCCCCGGCACCCCGATCCCCGCGTTCGCGAAGAGCGCGTTCCCATAGCCCGTGACCGAGTCGTCGTACCGGATGAGGGCGACCGTGGCGTCGGCCAGCGGCACGGACACCGTGCCGAAGAGAAGACCCGCGGTGTAGGTCTGGCCGCCGGGTCCCGATTGCCGGTCCAGGCCGGCGCCCGCGCTCAGGGGCGAAGCGCAGGCGGAGCCGAAGCGTCCGCCCGCAAGGAGCGCGGCGCAAAACAGGAGCAGCGTGGAGCCGGTTGGCGGAGCAAGTCGTCGCATCGTGGGCTCGCTGGGAACGCGCTCGCCGACGTCCCCGGGCCCCGACGCCCGGGACGTGCCGCGGCGAGGCGGCACCTTGCCGTTATCGGCGGTATCCGGGGCGTTCTTGAGCGAAAAGTCAGGGCTCGACGGTGTACAGGATGTCGACCCGGTTCTGGCGGGCGGTCTCGGCCTCGATCGTGAAGATGCGGTTGAGGATGTAGCGGAGGCGCAGCGAGGAGGTGGACTGGAAGACGTCCATGCCGGCGCTGACGTAGAGCTTGGGCGAGAGATGGGTGCCCAGGGAGAGGGACGTGTTCTGGATCGAGGTGCCCACGTCCAGGCGCGCCTGCTCGATCCCCAGCTGCGAGGCGACCCCCTGCGCGATCAGGTTGGTCCCGGGCACGCCCATGGTGGAGGCCAGCGTGCTCGCCATCTGCCCTTCCGAGAGGTTGGCCGATTCGATCGGCTTCCCGAACATGATGTAGGAGAGCGCCTCGCTCTGTCCCATTGCCGGCTCGGAGAAGACCTGCACCTCGGGCTTCACGACGGTCCCGCTGACGTTGAATCCGGCGACGGTTCCGTCGGCCGCGGTGCGCGTGGCGCGGGCCCGCACGGCGGGATTGGTGATCGGCCCCCCGGCGAAGATGAGGCTCCCCGTCTCCACGGCGAGATCCTGGCCGTAGATGTGGTACCTGCCGTCCTTGATGTCCAGCCGGCCGTTCCCCAGCGTCGGCAGCCCGGGAGCGTCGATCGCGAGGACGCTGCCGGTCGGCCGCACGTCGAGGCCGAATCCGGTCACGCGCACCTTGTCCCCCAGGACCAGCCGCACGCGCGTGTGCACCTCGGTGGGGGTCGCCTGCAGGGTGTCGGCGCCCGTGAAGACCACGTCGGGCGACGTCTTGATCAGGCGGCGCTCGTCGGCCCGCCCCATCGTGATGGTCCCTTCGGGAACGTCCACCTCCCCCGTGATGTCGAGCCGGTTTCCGTTCAGGGCGAACTTGAGATCGGGGGAGGCCACGACCTGCATGTCGCGGGTGTTCATCGCCTGCACGCGGCTTCCCTTCACCGTGACCGTCGCCACCGGACGCGCTCCGCGCGCCACCGCGGCGGTGCCGTCGATGGCGAGCGTGCCGGAGCCCGACCGCACGGAGCCGTGCAGCTCGATCGCGCCGCCGGGGCTTCCCCGCCCCTCGACGTTCATGTCGCGGAGCTGGAGCCCGTAGCGGGGCAGGTTCGCGCTGCCGTTTCGAAGCGTGAGCGGTCCGTAGAGGAAGGGGCGCTGCACCGTGCCGGCGATCGCGAGGTCGGCGTCGAGCGTGCCCGAGGTGGCGTCGACCTCGGGGGTCAGCCCCTGCGCCAGCGACAGGTCGCGGAGATGGAGGGCGAGCCGGCCGTCGAGGGGACGCGACGTTCCTTCGGCGAACGACCCGTACGCGGGCCACCCGAGGTTTCCCCGGACCGTCCCCACGTTGACGAGATCGGCGGCGAGCGTGGTCTGCACGCGACGCCCGTCCGCGGTGGCGCGGACGCGCGCGTTCTCGAAGCGCGTCGGCACCCAGCGACCGTCCGCAGTCTCGTGGAGGATCTCGCCGGGACCGGGGACGACGTCCACGTCCGCGAAGAGCTGCCCCTCGGCGGTCCCGTGCGCGCCGATGTGGCCGGCCATCGTGCCGTTCAGGCGGAGCCGGGGCGGAAGGCCGGGCTGGAGCAGCGCCAGGTTGACCTGCTCCAGCCGCGCGTCCACGTGCCAGGGGCCGCGCCGTTCCCAGTCCGCGGCGGCGACGATGCGCGAGGTCCCCGACTGCCAGGTGAAGTTCGTGACCGCGACCCGCCCGTTCACGGCGGTGAGGCGCGCGGGAGCGGCGAGCGACCAGTTCCCCGAACGGGGATTCACCAGGTCCAGCCGCGTGACCGTGCCGCGCCAGCCCTCCGCTCCGAATCCCCCCGCGAGCACGGCGACGGTGCTGTCGGCGCGTCCGGCCGCCGAAGCGCGCCACTCGTGCCGCTCGCGGGTGCCGCGCGCGGTGACGATCAGCCGCTCGGCGGCGTGCGTCCCCGCGCTCACACGGCTCGCCGCGAGGTCCAGACGGACGATGCCTCCCGGCCGGAGGTCCACGTCACCGTCGGCGCGAAGCGCCCCGGCGCGCGCATTGGCGAAGAAGAGCGAGTCGCCGGTGACGGTCCCCGCGATGTGCGGACGAGCTCTCGTGCCCCGGACCGTGCCCTTCCCCTCCAGCGAACCGCTCGCCTGCGCCAGCACGGCGCCAAGCCTGGGCGCGCTCACCCTCCAGGCGAGATCGAAGGAACGGCCGAAGGCGCCGCTCGCCTGGACCGTGTCCGGCCCCCACGTGGCCGACGCGCGGTCGAGACGATACTGGCCGCGATTGGCGACGAGCGTGCCGACCGCCGTGACCGGCTGATTGCGAACGGAGCCGCTGAGCCGGCTCACGAGAATCCGGCCGCTCGGTCCCGCCGGAGTGTTCACCCCTTCGCTCCGCCCGGCGAAGTCCAGCCGGCCGGGATACGCCCTCCACACCGTGCCGGGATCGATGCCGCGTCCGTCGAACGTGAGCCGCCAGCTCACGCCGGGCTGCCAGGCGACCGAGCCGGTCCCCGTGATCCTCCCGCCGAGGAGGTTCGCGATCACCGTTCGCACCGCGAGTCGTCCGTTACCGCCGCGCCCATCCAGCGTCCAGCGTCCCGGGGGAACGTTCCGCCCGGAGAGCAGCGCCTCGGAGTGGAGGTCGAAATCGGCCAGGGTGCCCCGGACGCGTGCCGAGCCGCGCTCGCTCTCCACCCAGCGCTGCCCGCGCAGCGGCCATCCCATCGCGGCCCACTCGGTCCGGAGATCGAATCGGGCGTTGGCGGAGTCCCCCGAGACGGTGCCGCGCGCCGTCACGCGGCCCGGCGCGCCCGGCTGCGTCAGGACGAAGTCGTCGATCTGCCAGTCGCCGCGCTCGAGGCGGCGCACGCGGAAGTCCGCGGCGGTGGGGCCGAGCGCCTCCGTCGTCCCGCGGACGCGCCCCTGCATGCCTGCCGCCCGCGTGTCCCCGTCCAAGGCGACGTGCCCCTCGAAGGTCCCCTGCGGCCAGGCGGGTCCGAAGTCGCGGGGTGTGAGACGCGCGAACTCCACGTCTCCCTGGAAGCCCACCTGGCGGCGCAGCGGACGGAGCAGCGTGACGTCCACCCGCGCGTCCAGCGGGCCGCTCAGGGTCTGGTGGACGCGGAGCCGCTCCAGCGTGCCGGAGAGGATTCCGTCGCCGTGGACGACGGCGCTGCCGGCGGGACGGTAGGTCCACGTCCCGCGGAGCGCCAGCGGGTAGGCGCCGCGCGGGAGGGCCGACCCGGAGAAGTCCAGGTCGATCGTTCGGGAACGGACCATGAGCGCGTTCACGCGAAGGCTGTCGCGGCGCATGCTTCGCGCGTCCAGTCGCACCTGGTCGATCACCAGACCGGAGTCGCTTCCGGGACGCGCGAGGGTCAGTCCGTTCACGACGCCGTTCCGCACGATGACGGTCACCGGCAGGTTGAGATCGGGCAGCCCGCGCAGCGAATCCTCCGCCTGGGGGGTGTCTCCGGGTCCGCCGACGACGACGCGCGCGTTCTTGGCGTAGAGGCTGTGGATGTCCAGGCGGCGCCGCCACAGCTCGCGCAGGCGCCAGTCGATGAAGACGCTGTCGGCCGTGATGGCCAGGCGGTCGTTACGGTAGGTGAAGTGGCGGACGATCAGGGGACCGCGCAGGGGGCCGGTCATGTCGCGCACGTCGAGCCGCCCGGGGAAGAAACTCCCAAGCCGCTCGAACCCCCACTTCGCCCCGGGCTGCGTGAAGAAGAGCCACCAGGTCCCGGCGAGAACCAGCGTGGCGAGCGCGACCACCGACAATCCCGCGATGAGGACCTTCCGCCGGCGCGGGGTCACAGCTCGGCTCCCATCGCCAGGTGCACCTGGACCGGGGTGCCCCGCCGGTCCAGACCCCAGGCGACGTCGGCGCGAACGAGGCCGGCCGGCGAGAGCCACCGGAGTCCGAAGCCCGCGCCACGCTTGGCCGGAAGGCGCCACGAGTTCATGGCGTTGCCCGCGTCGAAGAAGATCGCGCCGCCCCACCGGGGCAGGAAGAACTGGTTCAGCTCGAGGCTGCCGGTGAGGAGGTAGCGGCCGCCGATCACGTGGCGCAGCTCGTCGCGCGGGCCCAGGCTGTTATAGCTGTAGCCGCGCACGCTGTTCGTTCCGCCCGCGAAGAAGCGAAGGGAGGGGGGCAGCATGCGGAAGTCGTTCGTGTGCGTGCCTCCCGCCTCGATGCGGGCGATGCCGCGGGTCCTGGGACCGAAGGCGTGGATCAGCTTCGCGTCGCCGCGCACCTGCTGGAAGGAGACGTCCGAGACGACCCGCCGGTCGGCCAGCCGCGCGTTCAGCGAGAGACGGTCGCCGTTCTTCGTGAAGATGGCGTCGTCGGCCCGGACGCGGCTCCAGGTGCCCTCGGGGACCAGCGTCTTCACGATGCCGCTGTCCACGCCGACCTGGAAGTTCTCGCGCCGGTAGTTGAGGGCCGGGATCACGCGCCACTTCCCGAGCAGGCGGCTTTCGCTGACGCCGCTGCGGAAGACCTTGCTGTGGAACGTCGCGGTGGCCAGCTCCTGGTACCCGGTGGAGAGGGTGAGCAGGTCGGTGCGGGGATGCGGCCAGGGGATGAAGTACTGACCGATCGCGTGCCGGTCGCGCGATCCGTACTGGAGATCGATCTGCGCGCGATGGCCCGCGCGATTCAGCCGGCGCATCTCGGTCAGGAGCCGCACGCGCGCCCCGTCGTCCGTGCCGTATCCGACCCCGCCCGTGAACCGGAGCTTCTTCGCCGGCGCCAGGCTCACCCCGATCGGCACCACGCGATGGCCGGTGGCCTCCTCGCCCGGGGCCACCTCGACCTTCGTGAAGTAGCCGGTGCTGCTCAGGTCGGTCTGGAGCTGGAGGAGCTTCCGGAAATCGAAGACGTCGCCGGGGTGGAAGGTGACGAAGTCGTGGAGCATCTGCTCCTGGATGACGTCCTTGTCGAAGGAGACCTCCCCGAAGTAGTGCCTGGGGCCGGTGTCGTACCGGATCACGATCGCCGCCGCGTAGCGCTCCAGGTCCACGTCGATCCGGCTCGCGAGAAAATGCGCGTCGAGGTAGCCGCCTTCGGCGGCCGCGGTCTCGAACGTCGCCTTGGCCAGGTCGTACGACGGCTGGATCAGGACGTCGCCCTTGTGGAGCGGAAAGTCGCGGAGGATCTTCTGGTAGCGGGGATCGTTCTCCCCCTCGCCCGTCACGTCCACGAGCACCGAGTCGAGCAGAATGGCGGGGCCGTGGTCGACCGTGTAGCGCGCGGTCCAGCGGTTCTGCGTGATCAGCTCCGACTGGATGAGGGGCCGGTAGTAGCCGAACGGCTGGAGGGCGCGGCGGATCTCTTCGTCGGCGCGCGCGTGAAGGTGCCGGATCACCTCTTCGTTGGCCTTCTTCCGCTGCTTCTTGTCGGCGATGCTGAGCGAGGCGAGGACGTTCTTCTTGAGGGTGCCGCTCAGCCCGAGCACCTCCACCCTGACCGAGGGGGTCCTGGCGCTCGACCGCGTCGCGGCCGAATCGGCCGGAACCGTGGCGGCGCCGACGGGCAGCGGGGCCAGGAGCAGCGCGGCGCAGAGGGCTGCGAAGGGTCGGAGCATCGTTCCTTTCGAATCGGCGAGTGCCGGCGTGGGGAATCCGGTGAAAAGCTCCTCGTATTAGCCAGCACCGTGCCGGTCCAACGAACGGCCCTTCGAGGCTCGGCTTACGCCACTTAGCGGGGGCATCGCCGGGATGCCGGCAGCGGGGCGGCTCGAACCGAACGAATCCGTGTACGTTTTACAGAGACCAAGGGAGGCAGGCGGGATCCCTGCGACCAGAGAGCGGGCGGCGGCATCGAAACGCCGCGACCGGGGGTAGCCGTACCACGGAAGGAGCGGACCATGATGCTCGACCAGATGATCGCGTGGGGCGAGGCGCTCCGGCCGATGCGCGAGCGGGCGGCCGTACGCTGATCGGCGTCATCTCCGATACGCACGGGCTCCTCCGCCCGGAGGCGCTCGAGGCGCTGCGCGGCGTCGAGGCGATCGTGCACGCCGGAGACGTGGGCCGTCCCGACATCCTCGAGGAGCTGCGTGGGATCGCGCCGGTGACGGCGGTTCACGGGAACGTCGACCGAGGCGCGCTTATCCGCGACCTGCCCTCCACGGCGATTCTCGATGCGGGCGGCGCTTCGATCTACGTGCTCCACGACCTGGCCCAGCTGGACCTGAACCCGAGAGCGGCAGGATTCGGCGTGGTGGTGAGCGGGCATACGCACGCTCCCGTGATTCGCGAAAAGGACGGCGTGCTCTATCTCAATCCCGGGAGCGCCGGGCCCAGGCGCTTTGACCTGCCCGTGTCGATCGCCATGCTGACGGTGGTGGATGGTGCGCCGAGCGCCGCGATCATCGAGCTTCCGATCGCGCCGTAGATCGAGGGGCGGAGGCGCCCAGCTGCCCCGCGACGCTAGGGCCGAATCAAGACCACCTTCGAACGGACCTC
>DASQJL010000127.1 GCA_035631035.1 Candidatus Binatia bacterium
CGCCGTCGAGCCCGAAATAGAGGCGGAGCACCTTCGCGTCGCGGGGCGGCAGCGTTCCCAGCGCGTGATCGATCTCCTCCGTCAGGAACTGGTCCATCGCATCGGCCTCGGCGTCCTGACCGCCGGCCATGAATCGGTCGATGAGGGAACGGTCGCCCTCGGCGTCGAGCGGAGCGTCGAGCCGCACATCGGCGGTGTTGAGCGCGGCGAGCGCCTGCACGATGTCGAGCGCGAGCCCGGTGGCGTGGGCGATCTCCTCCGGCGCCGGCTCGCGGCGGAGCTCCTGGCGAAGCGCCTCCGACGCGCGGATGATTCGCGACAGATCGGCAGTACGGTTGAGCGGGACGCGCACCGTCCGGCCATGGCGCGCGAGTGCCGCGAGGATCGCCTGGCGGATCCACCAGACCGCGTAGGAAATGAACTTCACGCCCTGATCGGGATCGAACTTCCGCGCCGCCGTCATGAGACCGACGTTCCCCTCGCCGATGAGGTCGGTGAGCGCGAGCCCGCGATTCTGATACTTCTTGGCGACGGAGATGACGAAGCGGAGGTTCCGCTTGACGAGCTCCTCCATCGCCTCGGGATCGCCGGCGCGGACGCGGCGCGCGATGGCGATCTCCTGCTGCGCAGTGAGGAGCGGGGAGAGACTCACCTCATAGAGGTACTGATCGAGGATGTCCTTGTCGGCGTCGTAGACACCGAGGCTCTTCGCGGTATCGCGCTTGCGGCTCCGGCGCGGCCGCGCCGGCGGCGAGCTGGCGAGAATTTCGGCGGTGGTCATGTCGGCGGTGAGCGGCACCGCGTCGTCCGGCGGGCGTTTGGACTGCCGTTTCGGCGTCGCGCCCTCGGACGGCTGCTGCGAGATCGTCATGGGTGCAAACTAACCGGATAAGTCGAGCGCGGAGGGAGGGTGCAGAGCGTGCTAAGCGCTTGACACTCCTCCGGGTGCGAGCTTAAGTTTTCGTGCTCCGCTGGCGAGGGATTCTTCGATGAAGAGTGCGTCGCGGCGGGGCGACAATATAATGGGGGCGTAGCTCAGTTGGGAGAGCGCGTGAATGGCATTCACGAGGTCAGGGGTTCGATCCCCCTCGCCTCCACTCTCCACCGGTCCGGCGCCGCCCGTATGGGTCGCCGGTTCGGAGCGGTTGCGCGGACGGAGACCGACCGCTAGAATCTCCGTCCGTTCGCGGGAATAGCTCAGTTGGTAGAGCACAACCTTGCCAAGGTTGGGGTCGCGGGTTCGAGTCCCGTTTCCCGCTCTGCTCAAGGTACACGTCGCGGGGTGGAGCAGTCTGGTAGCTCGCCGGGCTCATAACCCGGAGGTCGTGGGTTCAAATCCCACCCCCGCTATTGGTGGTCCAGGCGGTCAGGCGGACAGGCGGTCAGGCGGTCAGAGACTCCGGCGGCTTTTCGGGCCGCCGACCGCCCGATTGGCTGATCGCCTGACCGCCTGAAGCATGCAGGGCGCTTAGCTCAGTTGGTTAGAGCGCCACGTTGACATCGTGGAGGTCACAAGTTCGAGTCTTGTAGCGCCCATGCGGTTGGCAGTGGCGGCACCGCGCCCTTAGCTCAATTGGATAGAGCATCTGACTACGGATCAGAAGGTTAGAGGTTCGAGTCCTCTAGGGCGCACTGGTTGAAGGACGGGGCGTAGCGCAGCCCGGTTAGCGCGCCTGCTTCGGGAGCAGGAGGTCCCCGGTTCAAATCCGGGCGCCCCGATTGAACAACTCGATCGCTCCGCACGATGTCGCTCGTGCGGAGCGATTGTCTTTCCGGCAGCGCCCGCTGAGCGCGTTCCGCCACCTCTATCTGAAGTGCCGAAAGAGCCCGTCGATTTTCGCGATCCACTCCGGCGTAATTCCCGCCTCCCTCGCTTCCGATGTCCAGCGCGAGAGCGCCGTCTCGACCTCATCGATGATCCCGTCTCCGTCGTCGGTGACGTCGAACGAGCGCCCGACGGCGCGCAGGTCCTCGCGCGTAAAGCCGTCATCCTTTCCGCGAATCGTCATCTGATGGGTCTGCGACCACTTTCCGCCCCAGGCCCACGTCATGTCGAAGGCCGGCGCAAGCCGCCACTTCCCGTCCGGCCCCATCAGGAACGCGAGATTCTTGACATGGTCGTCCTGATTCCGCGCGGCGACGTTGAACACCATCCGGCGATACGCCTGGTCGACGGCGGGCTGTCCCATCCCCAGCAGTCGAATCGTGCGAAAGTACTCTTCGTATGACAGCACCTGCCTGATGTTGTAGTCGGCGTGGTGCAGCCCACCCAGGCTGTGCATGTGGAGCCGCGCGCCATCCTCGCGGTCGAACCGCCGGGTCATGAAATGCGCGAAGTCGCGCTCGCGAAGAAGGCGCGTCTCCGCCATCTCGATGCCGGCGGCGCGGGCCATCCGCGAATAGACATACTCGATGCGCCCGAACGGCCCCGGCGCGAACTCCTTCACCATCACGTGGCCGCCGGCACCGGCAGTCACACCGTCGAACTTGATCATCCAGTGCTCGTCGCCCCGGCGCGGAGGGGCGAACGCGGACTTCACGCGTCCGGTGTCGGGGTTGTAGAGGATGAGCGCCTTGGCGCGGGCCCCGCCCGCCGAGGCGCCCACAAGCATCATCTCGGGGACCGCGACCGCCGGATCACCTTCGATCACGCGCCGCGCTTCTTCCACCAGCCGGGCGATCTCCAGCGCCTGATCGCCATGCGGACTGTTCCGGCCAACGATCGGCGGGCTGAACTCGAGCGCGCCCATGGCGCGACTCCCGATGTAGAGCAGCTTCTGCACCGGACTGAGAGCGGCATCCGGGGTGCCGCGCTGCTCGAAATAACGCGTGATGATCGTATTGCCGAAGGCGTCGGGCAGGCAGTCGGCCAGGAGGCCCGGAAGCCCCGCAAACGACGCGATCCGCTGCAGCTCCGGAAACGAGACCGGCCCTCGGCGGGAGAGCGGAAGATGGATCGGCGAAATCTCGAGGCCCGACTCCCGGAAAGCCTCATCGTACTCGAAGACAATGGTGCCCTGCGCGTCTTCGGCGACGGCGCCGACCTGCCGGCCCC
>DASQJL010000128.1 GCA_035631035.1 Candidatus Binatia bacterium
GGTGGGCCCCCGCACGGTGGCGATAGGCGCGACGCTAGCGGCTCGGACCCTGCCGCTTCGAGTCTCGGCCGCGGACGCCGGGAATGGCCTGACCTTCCGTTGGGCCGGTGTGGCCTCCGGACCTACGTCGATCTCCCTCTACGACGTGAATGGCCGCCTGATCCGGCGGGTTCCGCTGCGCCCAGCCGTGGGCGGCACGACTTCATCCGAGGCGGTCTGGGACGGAAGGACTTCGGGAGGGACGACGGCCGCAAGGGGTATCTACTTCGCCCGAGTGGAGGGAAGAGGCGTCCCGGCGGCACCCGCGGCCAAGGTCGTTTGGATTCGCTGAGGAGCTAGACCCGCAGCACGATGCCTCGCGCTTCTCTCTGCGTCGCCTGGGAGATTCCCTGCGCGTACAGCGCAACCTGCCGCTTGTAGTTCTCCGCCTGCGTGCCCAGGTCCGCGTCGGTTTTGAAGTCCACGACCGTCCATCGTCCATCCTCCGGGAACGCCAGGTCCGCGACGCACTCGAGCAGCGTGCCGTCTTCCAGGCGCAGCACGAGCGGCGTCTCGCGGCGGCATTCACCGCGTGAAGCGGCTGCCGCGGCGCGGCGGAGCACGGGATGGGCGAGCGTGGCTTCCACGACGCGCGCGGCCGCTTCGGTCTCCTCCTCCGAGGCGCCGAGGATCCTGGCCTGCACCGCGGCGTGCGCGGCCACCCCGGAAGGATCGGCGAGATCCACGACGGAAAGCACGGCATGGACGAGGGTGCCGAACCGGGGACCCTTCGGTCGCGGCCCCTTCCACGCGGCGTCCATGACCACAACCATGTCGGAACCCTGCACCTTCGTGTCGGTGGCGCGCACCCACTCGGTCGCGGCGCGCACGACGCGGGTGGGCTTCTTCCCCTCGTCGCGCGTCTCGTTCCGTTCCCACCGCCACGCTTCCCAGTTGGCCAGCGCTTCCGACGAGCGGCCCTCCTCGTCGACTTTCAGGATCTCGGACTGGGCGAGGCCCAGGGTGGGACGCACGCCGAGCTGCAGCGTCAGCGGATCCCACCAGACCGACCGGTGGTCTCCGAGGGCGGGCACGTGGACGCCAGTCGCCACCGAGACGATCGGAGGCTGCATGCCGTCCGGCCGTCCGGGCACGCTGTCTCCGCCGAACGGAGGGCAGCCCGGCGCCTGCAGCGACTCGGGCCGTCTGGAGCGCGACACGTCCGGATAGACCACGGGATTCAGCGCCTTCAGCCAGCCGTCGAACGGCTCGTCGCCGACGACGGGGACGACCAGGGCGTCGCGCGCGCGGGTCGCGGCCACGTAGACCAGCCGCACCGCCTCTTCGCGTTCGCGCTCCATCTCTTCGCCGGCGTGCTCGATCAGCTCGGGAGGAGAGCAGCCGGCGAGCTTCTGCACGAAGAGCCCGCGCGCGGGATCGCTCCAGCGTCCCGGCTCCTCGAAGGTCTCCTTCGCGGTCATGTCGGCGAGGATCACGATCGGAAACTCCAGCCCCTTGGCCTTGTGGACGGTCATGAGACGCACGCCCTGGATCCCTTCTTCCAAAAGCGGCGCCTCGGCCGCCTCCCCGCGCTCGGCATCGTCCTCCAGCCGGTCCACGAAGGCGCGGAAGGAGACCAGACCCTGCTGCTCGGCGCGGCGCGCCAGGTCCATCAGCCGGCTCACGTTGGCGAGCGCCTGCATTCCGGTCGGCCAGATCGCGAGCGCGGCGTGCGCGCGCGTCGCCTCCAGCAGGCGCGCGATGGTGTCGGCCACGGGACGATGGTTTCGCGTGCGATGCAGGTCGCGAAGGATGGCGAGGCAGTCCGCCACTTCGGCCAGCGCGGGCGGCGGCTCGTCGGCGCCCGGAACCGCGGGAGGCATCGTCCGGAACGGATGCAATCCTCCCACGCGCTCCTTCCAGGTGAGCAGCGCCGCGTCACCGAGGGCGAAGAGCGGCCCGCGGAGCGTCGCGAAGACCGCCAGCTCGTCGTCCGGCCGCTCGATCGCGGTCAGCGCGTTCCGGATCGCCTCGACCTCCTCCCGCTCGTGGAACGAGCTGCCGCCGACGAGGAGATGGGGAAGCATGCGCGCTTCGAGCGCGGTCACGTAGGGGCGCGTCACGTCCACGGGACCGGAGCGGAAGCGGCGGAACAGCACACAGACGTGACGCGGCTCGACCTTCACGCGCTCGTCCGGCTTCTCGCGCTCGGTGACGGTCCAGCCGCTCTCCCGGACGAGCCAGTCGATCCAGGCGGCCACCGTGTCGGGGAGCGACTCGTCGATCCGCCAGTTCACGATCTTCCCCCACGGGCTGTAGGGGGCGGGGACCGGCAGCGCGATGACCGGAGGCTGGCCCTCCACCGATGGGCGGAACGGCTCCAGAGGCACGTACTCCCGCCCCGACACGCCGCCCAGCCGCGTCTCGAACGCCGCGTTCACCGCGGTCTGGATTTCCGGCACCGACCGGAAGCTCACGGTCAGATTCACGGCGCGCGCGCCGTGGCCGACCAGCTGGCGCTGCACCTCGCGATAGAGCGCGACGTCGGCGCGGCGGAAGCGGTAGATCGACTGCTTGGGATCGCCGACGATGAAGAGCTTCCCCGGCACGGGCCGCGCGCGCCGCCAGTCGGTCAGCTCGGGATCGTCGGCGGCGAGGAGCATGAGCACCTCGGCCTGGAGCGGGTCGGTGTCCTGAAACTCGTCCACGAAGTAGTGCGTGAAGCGGCGCTGCAGCTCGCGCCGCACGCCGGCGTTCCCCCGCACCAGATCGCGCGCGCGGAGGAGCAGGTCCTCGAAGTCGAGGCAGCCCGCGGTCTCCTTCGCCTTCTCGTAGGCTTCGACCACCGGCCACAGCTCGTCGCGGAGCCTGGGCGCGAGATCGGCCCCCGCCGCGGAGACGAACCGGTCGAGGGCGGCTTTCAGGGCATTGCGGCGGGACCGCAGTCCCTGTTGATCGAATTCAGGGTCGCGCGACGTCGCCCAACCCTTGTGGCCCCAGTGCTTATTCTTGGAAACCTTCGACCAGTCGGTGAGCTTGGCCTCGAGCGCGTCGTAGTCGCGATCGCGCACGCGCTCCATCCGGCGGACCTCGTCGACGTACTTGCCGATCTCGAGAAGCGATTTCACGAACCAATCGTTCTCGTTGCCCCGCGGCCCCCACTCGGCCAGCGCCTCCATCTCCTCGAGGATCGCGTCGATGGCGCGGTCCCGCTCGAATCCCTCGGCATGCCGCCACGGGGTGGGGAAGTCGCGGCGGCCGATCAGGCTCCAGGCCGCGCGGCGCAAGAGCCCGCGCGGGCCCTCGTCCTTGCCCCAGTAGAGGAACGCCGGCTCCCGCTTCCACCGGCAGAGGATCCGGCTCACGCCGGGCGAGGGATGGGCGAGCTGGCCCTCGAACCAGCGCTGGAACGCGCGCTCGAAGAGCGGACGCGCCGCGTCGTCGGGCGCGACTTCGAAGCGCGGATCCACCCTGGCTTCGACGGGGCGCTCGCGCAGGAGATCCGCGCAGAAGGAGTGGATCGTTCCGATGCGCGCCTCCTCCAGCTTGGGGAGCGCGGCCGCGAGGCGCTCCCGCGCGGCGGGCGGGCGCGAGGCGTCGAGCCGCGCCACCTCGATCGCCGTGCGCAGCCTAAGCTTCAGCTCGCCCGCCGCGGGATC
>DASQJL010000129.1 GCA_035631035.1 Candidatus Binatia bacterium
CGCTGCGCCGCGAGACCGAGGTCACCTGGACCAGGCTCAGCTGCTCCAGGGAGAGGTCGGCGAGGCTCGCGAGCTGGGCATCGGCGGCCAGGGCGCGCGCGGGCGCGAGAGGCGGGAGCGCGGCGATCAGGAACGCGGAGAGCGGGAAAGCCGCAAGGCGCCTAAGGGCGCGGGCGGCCCGTGCAAGAGGGGGGATGAGCATGCCGCCGATTATCGCGTATCTCCACGCAGACGCGCCAGCGCCCAGCGCGCGTGGTCGCGCACGTTCGCGTTCGGGTCCTGGCCCGCCGCGCGCTCCAGCGCGGGGATGGCGCGGGGGTCGCCGGCGTTTCCGAGCGCGACCGCGACGTTCCGGACGAAGCGGTCCCGGCCGGCGCGAAGGAGCGCCGTGCCCTCGAACCGTTTCCGGAAGGCGGGGCCGTCCATGCCGAGCAAAGGGATCAGCTCGGGCGCCTGTTGGTCGGGGCGCTCCGCGAAGTCGGGATCGGCGCTCGGAACGGCGAAGCGGTTCCAGGGGCAGACCTCCTGGCAATCGTCGCAGCCGAAGATGCGGGTCCCGATCTGCGGCCGCATCTCGAGGGGGATCGGTCCGTCGTGCTCGATCGTGAGGTAGCTGATGCAGCGCCGGGCGTCGAGGCGGTAGGGCGCGGTGATGGCGCCGGTGGGACAGGCGCCGATGCAGCGGGCGCAGGTGCCGCAGTAGTTGCGCGCCGGAGCGTCGGGAGGAAGCGCGATGTCGGTCACGATCGCTCCGAGGAAGCACCAGGAGCCCGCCGTCTTTCGGATCACGCTCGTGTTCTTCCCGATCCAGCCGATCCCCGCGCGCTCGGCGAAGGCGCGGTCGAGGAAGGGGCGCGCGTCCACCGCGGTGGTCCAGCCCGCGCCGGGGACGAGGGCCACGAGCGTGCGCCCGAGGCGGACCAGCCGGCGCTTCATCCGCTTGTGGTAGTCGCGTCCCCAGGCATAGCGGGCCACGGCGCCGCGTGGGGCGCCGTCCTTGGCGGGCCAGTCGCCGCGGTAGTAGCCGGCGGCCACGGAGATCACCGTCTTCGCGCCGGGGAGGAGGGCCGACGGATCGCCCCGGCGCTCGACTTGGCGCGCCATCCAGCGCATGGTGCCGTGGCGCCCCTCGGCGATCCAGGCGGCGGCGCGCGCCCGGTGCTCGTGCGGCTCGGCCGAGGCGAATCCGGCCGCGGAAAACCCAAGCGCCAGAGCCGCTTCCCGAAGTCTCTCCCGCAGAAAATCGCTTGTGCTAGCATCGGCCGGTGGCCGAGCGGTTCGAACTTCAGCCCCTGTTTCCACTCCCGAATGTCGTCCTCTTCCCGAAGGCGATCCTGCCGCTCCATATCTTCGAGCCGCGCTACCGCACCATGATGGCCGATGCGCTCCAGGGTGGCCAGACCATCTGCATGGCCCTGCTGCGTCCCGGATGGGAGGCGGACTACTACGGCGCTCCCGCGGTCTACGGAGTCGGGTGCGTCGGTCGCGTGGTGCAGCATCAGCGGCTCGAGGACGGCCGCTACAACATTGCCCTGCATGGCGAGTCCAAGGTGGCGATCGAGGGGTTCAGCCGGGAGGAGCCCTACCGGATCGCCCGCGTGCGGGCGGTCGAGGAGGATCAGGCCTGGAGCGCTTCCAGCGGCGTGGAGGGGGAGGTCGCCGAGCTGCTCGCGCTGTTCCGGCGCGTACGGCTCGGCGAGAGCGCGGCGGTGGATCTCACGGAGATGTACGGCCCGCACGTGAGCCCCGAGGCGGTCCTCAACATGATCGCGATGAACCTGAACGTGGAGGCGAACGTGAAGCAGGAGCTTCTCGAGCTGGACTCGCTGCGATCGCGCTTCCGCTCCATCGTGCGCTACCTGCGCGACTCGGCCGCGAAGCAGGACCTGCTCGACCGGGTTCGCCACCTGTATCCCGGCGACTCCCGGC
Source organism: Candidatus Binatia bacterium (assembly GCA_035631035.1). Classification (NCBI taxonomy): domain Bacteria; phylum Candidatus Binatota; class Binatia (SeqCode); species Binatia bacterium. The sequence goes on from DASQJL010000129.1 coordinate 1,930, forward strand.
GGAACTGACCATGGCCCCTCGAGCCGCTTCGCCGCCGCGGGACGTGGATCTCCTGATCCGCCGTCTCGAAGCCGCGCATCCCGACGCCGCGTGCGCGCTCACGCACACGAACCCCTTCCAGCTTCTCGTCGCCACGATCCTCTCCGCGCAGTGCACCGACGCGCGCGTGAACCAGGTGACCCCGGCGCTGTTCGCGCGCTTTCCGGACGCCGGCGCGATGAGCCAGGCCTCGCAGGAGGAGCTGGAAGCGCTGATCCGCACCACCGGGTTCTTCCGGAACAAGTCGAAGTCGATCCGCGGCGCTTCGCGGAGGCTGGTGGATGCGTTCGCCGGCATCGTGCCCCGCAGCATGGACGAGCTCCTCTCCCTGCCCGGCGTGGCGCGGAAGACCGCGAACGTCGTGCTCGGCGTGGGGCACGGCATCGCCGAGGGGGTGGTCGTGGATACGCACGTGTATCGCGTGTCGCGCCGCCTGGGCCTGACGCGGGGGAAGGGACCGGTCGACGTCGAGCGGGACCTCATGAAGACGATCCCGCGCGACAAGTGGATCGAGTTCGCGCATCTCTTGATTTTCCACGGCCGCCGCGTCTGCGTGGCGCGCAAGCCGCGGTGCGAGGCGTGCGCGGTGCTCGACCTGTGCCCGAGCGGGCCGTACTACCTGGCGGGGAAGGTCCCGCCGTGGGATCGGAGTGCCGACGTCGGGGAGGAGAAGGTGGAGCGCGAGACGAAGGCCGTACCCAAGCAAGGCTCGAGACGCGTGGCCACGGCGGCGGCGGTGAAGAAACGGGGCAAATCCACGGCGCCGCGCGCGGCGAAGAAGAAGAGCCCCGCGCTCCGGAAGTCCACGGCGCCCCGTGCGCGCCGGAGGGCCTCGTGAACCCCGGGGCCGGGCTGCCCGGGGCCGTCGCGCCCGACTTCGACGTCCGCCTGCTGGGAGGCGGCTACCAGGAGCTGCGCGACCTGGTGCAGCCCGGCGGCGGCATCGTCATCTTCTTCAAGACGGAGTGCGAGACCAGCGCGCTCCTCCTGGAGCGCATCGGCCCTCTGGCCCGGGCGCTCGAGCGGGAGGAGCGCGTGTTCCTGGCCGTCGCGCAGAATCCCGCCGCCGAAGCGCGCGCGTTCCGCGAGCAGCACCGGATCGCCTTCCCCCTCGCCTGCGAGGATCCGCCGTACCCCGCTTCGCGCGCCTACGGGGTCGTCACCGTGCCGACGCTGATCGTCATCGACGGCACGGGACGGATCGCCGAGCGCGTGGAGGGTTTCATCAAGTCCGAAGTCCTGGCCCTCGGGCCGGCCGCCGAGCAGGCGCTCGCGCTGGGCGACATCCCGCCCGTGCTCGAGCGCCCCGAGGAGCTGCCCGATCTCAAGCCGGGCTGAACCTCGAAAACGACGGCCGCCGGGTAGCGGCCGAGGAGATGGTCATGAACGGAACGAACGGAATCGCCATTACGTGGCTGGGCCACGCCACCGTGCTCTACCGCTCGCCCCGCGGCAAGCAGGTCCTGGTGGACCCCTGGATCGAAGGGAATCCCGCGAGCCCGCCGGAGGCGAAGAAGCTGTCCGGGGTGGACGTGATGCTGATCACGCACGGCCACGGCGACCACTTCGCCGACGCCATCCCGCTCGCGAAGAAGTTCCACCCGGAGATCGTCTGCAACTACGAGATCTCCCTCTTCCTGGGCTCCAAGGGACTGACCGACAAGGTGCACGGCATCAACAAGGGCGGCTCGGTCACGGTCGCGGGGATCCGGGTCACCATGGTCCACGCCATCCACTCCAGCACGATCGAGGACGGCGACCGGCTCGTCCCGGCCGGCGAGCCGTGCGGGTTCGTGATCGAGTTCGAGGACGGAACGCGCGTCTACCACGCGGGCGACACGGGGTTCTTCGGCGACATGAAGTGGATCGGCGACCTCTACAAGCCCTCCGTCGCCGCGCTCCCGATCGGAGACCTCTTCACGATGGCCCCGCGCGAGGCGGCGGTCGCGGCCCGGCTGATCGGCGCGGCGCACGTGCTGCCGATCCACCACTCGACCTTCCCCGCGCTCACCGGCACGCCGGCCGAGCTGAAACGGCAGCTCGCGGACCAGCCGGAGATCCACGTGATCGAGGTGATGCCGGGGGAGACGGTCGAGCCGGAGCTGGCGCGGCGAAGCTAGACCTCAGTCGAAGTAGACGCGCTCCAGGACGCCCGCGCGCGTGACGCGAAACGGCTGGCGCGCGCGGAAGTGCTCGACCGCCGACAGGGTGCCGTCCTTGGGGCGGATCGCATCGCGCGCGATCCAGGAACGCAGCCAGAGGGCGATCTCGCCCGCTTCGGGATGAGGATGCGGGCGGAGCGAAGCGCCCTCCACGCGCCCGTCGGGCTCGCGCGTCAGCGTGCAGCCGCAGATCACCGGAACGGCGATTCCGCTCCAGGCGCCGAGCGAGCGGTCGCGCACCACGACGTGATCGCGATGGATGAGCTGTTCGCGCGCGCCGCCCCCCACGCGAGGCGACCACGTCCGCCGCTCGAGGCGGGCGCCCCGGGGCAGCCCCAGCGCCGCGCGGATCGCGGCGGCGCCACCGGCGCGATCGGGATCGAGCGCGCGCAGCGAGCGGTAGCTTCCGCGTCCCGCCGCGGCGGCGCCCCGCAAGGTTCGCCGGCCCGCGGCCGCGGTCTTCGGCCGCGCGGGCGGCGACGGCAGCTTGATCCCGTGCTTCGCGAACGCCCGCTCGATCCCTGCCGAGGCGGCGCCGCCGCCCTCCGTCCGGTCCACCTCCCGCATCCGGAGCGCCACGGCGCGATAGTGGCCGGCCCCCGGAGGGAGTGTCTCGAGGGCGCGGGCGAGCAGGCGTCCCGC
>DASQJL010000130.1 GCA_035631035.1 Candidatus Binatia bacterium
CGCTCATCTCCGGCTTCAGGTCGTAGGTGGCCACCTTGGGCGAGGGGATCAGGGCGCGGTCCTCTCCCGGAAACGGCTTTTCCTCGCTTCCATTCAGGAAGTAGGTCACGTGGGCGTACTTCTCCGTCTCCGCGATCCGGAGCTGGCGGATTCCGGCGGCGCTCACCACCTCGCCCAGAGTCTTCCGGAGCGGCTCGTCCCGGAACAGCACCGGATACGGAAAGGTCTCGTCGTACTCGGTCATGCAGACGTAATGGAGCTGGAGCGGCCCCTCGGGCCGCGCAAAGGCGTCGAACGCCGGATCGCCCAGGGCGCGCGAGAGCTGCCGCATGCGGTCGGGGCGGAAGTTGAAGGCGACCACCGCGTCCCCCCGGGCGATGCGCCGCGCGGCCGGATCGCCGACGACGGTGGGAGCCACGAACTCGTCCCCCTCGCCGCGACCGTACGCGCGCTCGACCGCTTCCTCGGGGGTCGCCGTCCGCTCGCCTTCCCCGGCCACCAGCGCGCGGTAGGCGCGCTCGGTCCGGTCCCACCGCTTGTCGCGATCCATCGCGTAGTAGCGGCCGGCCACCGTGGCGATCCCGTGCGGGCCGAGCGAGCGGAGCAGCGCCTCGGTCGATTGGACCGAGGGGAGCGCCGAGCGGGGCGCCGTGTCGCGGCCGTCGAGGAAGGCGTGCACGACGATCCGCGGCACGCGGGCTTCGGCGGCGGCGCGGATCATCGCGTGCAGGTGCCGCTCGTGGCTGTGCACGCCCCCCGGCGACAGGAGCCCGATGAAGTGGAGCGCGCGGCCGCCCTCGAGGGCATGCGCGAAGGCGCCCTGGAGCACGGCGTTCTTCGCGAGCGATCCGTCCTCCATGGCGCGGTCGATCCGCGTGAGGTCCTGGTAGACGATCCGCCCGGCGCCCAGGTTCAGGTGCCCCACCTCGGAGTTCCCCATCTGCCCCTTCGGGAGGCCGACGGCCTCGCCGCAGGTGGTGAGGGTGGCGCTGGGGTATTCGGCGAGGAGGCGGTCCATGACCGGGGTGCGCGCCAGGCGCACGGCATTCCCCTCGGTCCCGGGGTTCAGGCCCCAGCCGTCGAGCACGATCAGTCCGGTGAGCGGCCGCTTCGTCGCCATGGAGGCCGAGCCTACCATACCCCTATCCCTCGCCCGCGAAAGCGCGCGAGGAAAAGCGCGACCGCAAGGCAGGCGGCCGAGCCGACCACGGCAACCCAGACCGGAGCGACCCACGCGCGCGGCACGAGAAACACAACGTCGAGATCCGCGAGACTACGAGGGAAACCGGTCAGCCACCGGAGGAACCCGTAGTACGCGAGGTCCCACACGCCGAAGATCCAGAGCCCCCGCGCGAGCGCGATCCGCCCGGGCGGCCTCCCCAGGAGCGCCACGGCGGCGATCATGACGAGGGTCGCGACCTCGCGCCACTGCTCCAGCCGGAGCCCCTCGGCGGGGATGGCGTGGAACGGCGGCCGCCACCCCTCGGGAAAATAGAGGCGCTTCAGGGAGACGACGCACGCCGCCTCGACCAGCGCCATCGCGAGCGCGTAGACGGTGATCGCGGTGAAGCCGGCCCGCTTCATCGCGGGGCCGCCGAAGCCAGGTCGTCCAGGCTCCCCGGCTCGAGCACGACGCCGAAGCGCGCGGCCAGGGCCTCGAGGAGGCGGACCCGGACGGTCCCCTCCTCCGGCGCGCCGCCGAGCGTCTCGCCGATCGAGCGGGCATGCTCCCGCACCTGCGCCTCGTCCTCCGCGGCGTTCGCGCGAAGACGCGCCGCATCTCGGTGCCGCGCGGTGAGCGGGACCGAAGCGTGGCTCAGCGCGGCGCCGTGCGTGAAGCGGGAGGCGATCCCGGCCGCCTTGAAGCCCAGAACCCGCACCTCTCCCGCCGCCGCCCGGGCGAAGCAGAGCCGGGCCCCCGGAGGGGCCGCGGGAAGGTTCTCCTCGCCCGGGGCGACCACCGACGCCGGAAGTCCCAGGCCGCGCAGGGCGTCCGCCAGGGAGTCGGCGACGAGTCGCGCGAAGTCGCGGGGCCGCTCCGCCCACGGCCCCGGAATGCTGGCCGCGACCGCGAACGTGACCTCCTCGTCGTGGAGCACCGCATCGCCCCCCGTCGGGCGGCGCACCACATCCACGCCGGCCGCCTCGATCGCCGCCGGATTCCACCCCTCGGGGTAGGGCTCCGCCCGGCCCAGGCTCAGCGTCGGGCGCGACCAGGCGTACGTTCGGGCGGCGACGCGGAAGGGAGCGGAGGCGGCCCAGCGCAGCATCGATTCGTCCAGGCGCATCTGTTCCGCGCCGGAGAGGACGAGGTGCGGCAGGAGGAGCCCGGACGGGCGCGGCACGGCCGTCCTAGAAGCGGACGACGCCGAGCCAGCTGTCGAGCAGGAACATCACGCGGCCGATGAGGAGCGAGACGCGCGCCATCACGGTGTACCCGTACGAGGCGCCGAAGCTCACCATCAGGAAATAGATCCCCACTTTCGCGATGCCGCCGATGGCGCCCTTGTGCTCGGTGGAGAAGAAGAAGAAGACCAGGGTCGCGAGCAGCCCCAGCACGAGCAGGATGTTGTTGAACGACGCGTACGGATTCCCCGCCACCCAGAACGGGAGGATGCTCCCGTTGATCTGCTGCACCAGGTCGCTCTGCGCGAAGCCGGTGATCCGAAGCGCCGGATAGACGCCCAGAACCATCGCGATCGGCCAGCGCGACAGCCAGTCGCCGCGCGGGAAGAAGCGCGAGAAGAGGAAGAGCGACAGGAGGAGCGGCATCACGAGCAGCAGGTGCCGGTCGAAGGTGAACGGGACGCCGAAGAGCGGATCGACCAGGTTCGGCTTGATCGTGCCGTAATAGGTGAGCACGACCCAGTATCCCGCCGAGATCCCGACGAAGAGATGCTCGCAGAACTTGTAGACCGGGTTGTCCTTGTAGAGGAAGGAGAAGATCCCCAGCGTGAGGAGGGCGGAGATCCAGACGCCCGGCAGCGTGCTCAGGTGCATGCCTAGCGCCTCCGTTGCTTGTCCTCGCCCAGGAACGCCAGGTTCCCGAGGAGGATCATGAAGGCGATGAAGAGATGGGCGAGCGACTGGGCGTCCATGCCGCGCGTCGCGAGCGCCGGTTTCTGGATCAGCACCTCGTACTCGGCGCCGCCGGCCATCCCTCCGAGGAGGCCCTTGAGCTGCCCCGCCTGGAGATAGGGATAGTACTCGGGCGCGCTCACGGCGGTGACGCCGGCGACCATCGGCAGGTGGTAGCGTGAGACGACCTGCTGCACCCATTCCTTCGTGCCCGGATAGCCCGCGCTGATGTTCACGAGCAGCGGGAAGTTCGCGTAGTTCTGGATGCCGCGCATCACCGGGATCTGGCTCACCGGGATTCCCCTGCGGTCCACCGGGAAGGTGCGTGGAATGCTGGAGCCCATTTGCGACATGACCAGCTCGTTCCCCGCCTTGTAGCCGAGATTGACGTAGTCGACGCCCTCCTGCTTTCCGTACTCGCCGCCGGCGATGCGCAGCACCTGGTCGGTCAGGGGCGGGCCGCCCGGATAGAGCGCGAGACCCACGATCTTGATGTTCCGGCGCATGAGGTGACGCGCCGCGGCCAGGTGCATCGGGTAGTTCTCGGCGACGGTGGACGGGTCGTAGTCGCCGGCGAGGAGCACCGTGGAGCCCGCCGGAACCTTCTCGATGGCGTCGTAGAAGCCGCGCGCGCGCGCGCTGGGCTGGACGGGTGCGATGTGGATTCCCACCGCGAGCGGCACCACGACGAGAAGGGCAACCGCGAGGAAGATCCAGCGCCGGTCCAGCCCCCGGAGGGCGGTGAGCCCGCTCATCCGCCACCTCCGCTACTCGACCCGTAGGCCCGCTCCATGCCCAGGATCAGCCGGATGCCGGTCGCCATGACGCCGATGGCCGCTCCGATCAGGATCCCCCGCTTGGCCGCGTTCTGCGGCACTTCCATCAGCCAGTCGGCCGCGGCCGGGATGAAGGGATGGATGGCGTTTCCGATCGGCACGCGGCCGATCATCAGGATGAAGGCCGCGATCGCGAGCAGGAGGGCCTCGACCGTGCGGATCCGGAAGGCCCGGAACGCCGCCGACGCGATGAAGAAGGCGAGCAGCGAGAACATGGTCGCCCCCATCGCGGAGTAGAAGGTGTTGTACATCCAGCTGAACCCGGAGGTCGGATCGAGGTAGTGCGATCCCTCCGTGAAGCCGATGACCATCATCGCGATCATCCCGAGCAGGAGGACGATCTTGAAGGGCCAGTCGCGCTCGCGCCCGGAGACCTGCTTCAGGTTGATCCGGAGGAGATTGGCCACGCCCAGGACGTAGGTGGCGCCGACGACCACGATCACCCACTGCTGGATCTCGTCGTAGAACGTGCGGATCGCGGGATGCGGAACGAAGAAGCCGATCAGGCAGAAGATGCCCGCGACCAGCGTGATGAGGAACGGTACTTGCCGCTTCACGCGCGCCCCCTCATTCCGTTCCGAACCAGAGCCCGAGGGCCGGGTTGCCGAAGGTGTACAGCGCGCAGCCGATGATGATCACCACGATCAGGACCAGCTTCACGATGTCCGCCGACTTGAGGCTGCCCAGGAGCAGCGGCTCGTTCGAGAGGAGCGCGCTCGCCGCGTAGTACTCCTCCCCGATCAGGGTGTAGTCGCACGCGACGACGAAGAAGGGCATCTGGTGCACGTTCGCGGTGCCGGCAATCTGGATCGCCCCGATCGAGTGCCCCGTCTCCGCGAGGAGGAGCGACTCGGCGAAGAAGGCGCCGAGGAGCAGGTTCGCGGCCGGGCGCTCGCGCAGCATCATCCCGTTCACCGAGGCCACGTAGGCGAACTGCTCCGAGGTGACGTAGCGCACCTGGTCCGACTGGTAGGCGTCGGCGCGCCCAACGTCCTGGTAGGCCGACTTCACCACCTCGTCGGCGACCGTGTAGACCGCCGGCGCGTTGGTGGGCACCGTGAGCCGCGTCTCGTACTTGGCCGTGGTGCGCGCCACATTACGCAAGATGATCAGGCTGGCGATCGTCTGGATGTCGTCGATGTCCTGGACGCCGGGGATGTAGAGGACGCCCTTGCCCATCTCCGTCGCGCGGCCGATCGCCTCTTCGATGGCGACGAGCCCGGGGATCGTCCTGAACTTCCAGCGGACGCCGCGGTGCGCCTGATTGATGAAGTAGAAGAGGACGATGAAGAAGAGAAGCGTGACGACGAGGACGTTCACCTTGGTGCTGTCGATCCATTCGGGACCCGGCGTGGCGGGCGCGGAGAGGTCCGAGTTGAGGGCCGGGTTCGGCGGATCGGCGATCAGCTGGTACTCGTAGGTGGTGCCGTCCTGGACGCCCTGGGCTCCCTCGCCCTCATCGGTGTGCGTCTTCAGCGCGCCGTCCAGCGTGTCCACGGGCGCGAACGTTCCGCCGCGCTCGCGGCGCAGCAGGATCCAGTGCGCGGGCGTGGGGGTCGGCGAGGTCCAGGTGAGGGTGACGCTCTGGCCGCGGTCGTTGGGCGTGTTGACGGCCTTCAGCGGAAAGGCGGAGGCGAAGCCGGCGAGGAGGGTGGCGACGACGCCCGCGAGCGAAGCGGCGGCGACGCGGGGCCGGAGGCGGACGCGAATCAGCGGCATCCCCCTGCGGAGACGGCCGCCTCCCGGCCTGCACCACGGACTTCCATCACGTGCGCGTGTTCCTCGCTGAACAGGACCGGCCGGCTGAAGACTCTACCCTAGCGGCGGGGCACCCCGGTGTCAAGCCGCCAGGCGGGTCCGAGGGAGGCTTCCTAGGATTCGATCATCTCGACATTGGCGCGCGGCAGCATCGTTCGCGAGCCGTTTCCGAAGTCCACCTCCAGCACCCGCACCTTGGCCTCGGTCTCCAGCGCCGTGAGCTCCGCGGGAAGCGCCGTCACCTTGCCGAGGCGTCCGAAGAAGGGCTGCCGGATGACGCGGATCAGGCTGCCGACCTCGAGTCCCCCCTCGTGCGCCCCGTCGCCCGACCCGTCGCGGGGCGCGGCCGCCTCGAGGCGCGGCGCGATGATCTCGGGGCGCAGCACGCCGGCGCGGATCTGCGTCGCGCCGCTCACCGAGACCTTGCGTCCCTCGCACTGCTTCAGGAGCTCGAACGTCCGGTTCGCCATGGGAATCTCGCCGAAGCCCTCGGTCACGACCAGCGTGAGCCCCTTCTCCTCGGAGCCGGTGATCGCGACCCCCAGGTCGTAGCCCAGGAACTCGCGGAGGTCCTGGTCGTCGAAGCCGCCGATCACGATCGCCTTCACTCCCATCGCCACGGCGTGCCGGAGGGTCGCGGTCGTCACGTGCGCGCCCCCGACCACGACGCACCCGCGGTGCGTCTCGGTGATCGCGGCACTTTTCAAGGTCTCGCCCGGAGAGCCGGCGACGACGCGCAGCACGCCGCTCGTCTCTCCGCCGATGCCGAAGATGCCCTGGATGAACGTGCCCCGCGTCTCCACCGTCACGCCCTGGTTGGGATGGACCTCGACGATCGTCCCGTCCACGTAGGCGTCCACCTCCACGGGAATCGGGGCCTCGCGCAGCAGCGCCTGGCCCGTGACGGCGGAAAGGCTCTCGAGCGTGCCGTCGATGGGCGACGGCACCTTGGAGCGGAAGAGCCCGAAGAAGGAGCGGCTCTCGGCGAACGGCTCCCCCTTGGCGACGCTCGAGCCGACGGGCTTCACGAGGCATTCCGCCACGTCCTCGGGGAGCACCCCGAGCATGTTCGCCGCGTTGACCGTCTGCACGTTGCCGGGGAGCTCGGTGCGGGCGACGACCGTCTCCGCCTTGACCGCGTCGCCCACCTTCACGAGCACCGTCCCCGCCAGCGGGAGCTTGCGCTCGCGCCGCACGACGGTGTACGCGGTGACCTTGAGGCCGGGAGTATAGGAATGCGCCACGTTGTCTCCTGATGCCGGGCCGGGCCCCGCGGGGCTCGGCTCCGGAAGGTTTAGGCTCCCACGACCACGGCAGCGGGGGCACCGGCGCCCGCAGGGGCCGCCTTGGAGGCCGGATAGATGTCCAGCGCCTTGTTCCAGGCGGCCAGCTTCGCGATGCGGCGCGCCCGGTCCTCGGGAAGGCCGAAGGGTCGGCGCCCGCGGCCGTCGAAGATGAGCCCGACCACGCCGCCGCGCAAGGACACGGTCCGCTCGCGGCCCTTCCCCTCGCCCACGTCGAACGACTTCTCCGGCCGGAGCGTGGCCTGCGCGCGCTCGCCGTCGGCGAGCGGCACGAGCTTGAGATCGCCGTAGGCGAGCGAGAATTCCTCTTTCTTCCCGCCCGGCAGCTCGAGGGAGACGCGGAGCATCGTCTGCCCCTCCTTCCCCGCGCCCACCGGAGCCACGCCGGTCCCGAGGCGGATCAGGCAGTCCTTCTCGAAGACCTGCCGGGCCGCGCGCGGGTGGACGGTGGAGAGCACGCCCAGCTGCGGCGCCATGAAGATCGAATCCACCGCGAGCTCGGTCACGTGCTCGGGGAGGAAGGCGTCGAGCATCATGAGCGCGGCTTGCGAGCGGCGCGGCGCGTGCGAGAGCACACCCCCGCTGCCGACGAGCAGGTCCAGGTGGTCGAGGCGCACCAGGGTCTCCCCCGACGCCGTCTGCTCGAACGTGTCGGAGATCGTGCGCTCCTGCTGCACCCCCTTCAGCCCGACGGCGAGCTGCTTGTGCTGCTCGAAGGCGAGCCGGAGCGCCTCGCGGGAGATGGCCTGCTCGATCACCAGCTCCTCGAGCGACTGCGGAATCGTCGTGGGCCGGATCATCTTGTTCTTGATCCGGTTCCGGAGGTCCGCCTCCTCGATCTCGAAAGGCACCCAGCGCATGATGTTCGCGAGCCCCGCCTCGGCCAGCACGTTCGAGACGCTGTAGCTCATCCCGAGGTTCGCGCTCACGGTGCGGTTGAAGACGCCCTGGAACACCGAGAAGACGTCGGTGGTCGCGCCGCCGATGTCGACGCCGATCACGTTGATCTTCTCGTCGCGCGCGATCGTCTCGATGATGAGCCCGACCGCGCCGGGCGTCGGCATGATCGGAATCGGCGACCAGGTCATCAGCTTCTTGTACCCGGGCGCGTGCGCCATCACGTGCTCCATGAAGAGGTCGTGGATCTTGTCGCGCGCCGGAGTCAGGTTCTCCCGCTCGAGCACGGGGCGCAGGTTGTCGGTGACCACCAGCGCCGTCTTGTCCTCCAGCCGGTCCCGCACGATCTGCGCCGCGTCCTTGTTGCCGGCGTAGATCACGGGGAGCTCGTAGCCCGCGCCGAGGCGCGCTTTGGGCTCGGCGGCGGCCAGGAGCTCCGCCATCTCGGCGACGTGGGACGTGGTGCCGCCGTCCACGCCCCCCGAGAGGAGGATCATGTCGGGGCGAAGCTGGCGGATCCGCTTGATCTTCTCGTGCGGGAGCCGCCCGTCGTTGGAGGCGATCACGTCCATCACGATCGCCCCGGCGCCCAGCGCGGCGCGCTGCGCGCTCTCCCCCGTCATGCTCTTCACCACGCCGGAGACCATCATCTGGAGGCCTCCGCCCGCGCTGGAGGTCGAGATGTAGAGGTCCACCCCTTCGTTCCCCTGCTGCGGCGAGATGATCCGCTCGCCGTCCAGGATCTTCCGGCCCGCCAGCTCCTCCACCTCCATGATCGCGTTCAGCACGCCCCGGGTCACGTCCTCGAAGGGCGCCTCGACCGTGGTCGGCGCCTCGCCGCGCACGATGAGGCGGTACTCGTCCCCCCGGCGCTCGATCAGGATCGCCTTGGTGGTGGTGCTGCCGCAGTCGGTCGCCAGGATCGACCGGAGGCTCTCGGCCGGAACGGGCAGCTGGGCGGCCGCGTGGATCTGATGTTCGGTCTGGGTCACTCGGGTTCCTTTCGTTTCCGGCGCTCCGCGCGCTCGTCGCGCTCGCGCTGCTTGCGTTCCTTCTCGATGCGGCGCTCGTCCTCGTCGCGGCGCTCGATCGCCACCAGGAGCGCCTCGACGCTCTCGCGGCGCTCCATCAGCGATGCGAAGCGCTCGTACTCGGGCACCGCGAACACCGCCCGGACCATCGGCTCGAAGAAGTACATCGCCTGGCTCCCCACGAACGAGAGCGGCTTCATGCTCTCGAGGAAGAGGATCGCGGGGACCGTCATGCGATACCGCACGGTGGTCTCGGCGAGGCGATCGAGGAGACGCCGGTCCTCGTCGGTCAGCGCCTCATCGGCGCCCGGAGCGCGCGACGCGTGCTTGAACGAACGCCACCACCCGATCGCGGTTTCCTCCCAGGGAGAGCCGCACGCCGCGGTAGGCGTCCAGCCAGCTCCGCTTCTCGAAGGGGCTCAGGAAGAGCCCCGCCTCGTCTTCTTCGAAGCGCTTCATCTCGCTCCAGGGACGCGCCCGCACGACGCCGAGCGAGCGCACCTCGACCGCGTCCGGCGTCAGCCGATAGCGCGTGGGGAGGAGGTACGACGACAGGGAGACGAGCACGAAGAGCGGCGCGGCGATTCCGAGCAGCCGGTCCCCCGTGCCGCGGGCGATCAGGATCCCGAGCACGAGCGCGCCGGCCACGATCACCGCGGCCGTCAGCGGCTTCTGCCGCGCGGGCCAGACGCTCCAGCTGAGCTCGCCGTCCGGCCCCGCGTCCGGGAGCTCCGAGACCGCTTCGGTCTCCTCGGCTCCGGCGTTCCCCAGGCGCGCGGCCGCGGCCGGGCGCTCACGCGCCACCCGCGGCCTCCGCGTCCTGCCAGGAGAGGATGAGCTGCCGGGCGGCCCGCGCCTCGTCCAGGCGGCGCACCGGCGTGCGCGTCGGCGCGTCCTTCAGCTTCTGCGGCGTCTCGATCGACTCGCGGTCGATCGCCAGCATCGCCTCGGCGAACGCGTCGAGCGAGCCCTTGGTCTCGGTCTCGGTCGGCTCGACCATCAGCGCCTCGTCCACGATCAGCGGGAAGTAGGTCGTGGGCGCGTGCACGCCGAAATCGAGGAGCCGCTTCGCCACGTCGAGCGCGCGCGCCCCCCGGGCCTTCTGGCGACTGGCGGAGAGCACGAACTCGTGCATGCAGTAGCCGGCGTGCGACGGCTCGTAGGCCTCGATCAGCCGGGCCTTGAGATAGTTCGCGTTCAGGATCGCCTCGCGGCTCACCTCCGCGATCCCCGAAGCGCCGAGCGAGCGCATGTACGTGAGCGCCCGGACCAGGATTCCAAAGTTTCCGTAGAACGAGTGGACCCGCCCGATCGATCGGGGACGATCCTCGTCCCAGTGCCAGCAGTCGTTGTGACGGACCAGCACCGGCGCGGGGAGATACGGTTCCAGCTCGGCCCGCACGCAGAGAACGCCGCCGCCGGGGCCGCCGCCGCCGTGCGGTGTGCTGAAGGTCTTGTGGAGGTTGATGTGCGCGAAGTCGAAGCCCATCCGGCCGGGACTCGCGAGCCCGACCATGGCGTTCAGGTTCGCGCCGTCCAGGTAGAGGAGCCCGCCCGCGTCGTGGACGATGCGCGCGATCTCCCCCACGTTGTGCTCGAAGATCCCGAGCGTGTTCGGATTGGTGAGCATCAGCGCGGCGGTCCGCGGCGACACCGCGGCCCGGAGCGCCTCGAGGTCCACGCAGCCGTCCGGCCCCGAGGGCACGGTGACGACCTTGTAGCCGACCTGGGCCACCGACGAGGGATTGGTGCCGTGCGCCGAGTCGGGGACGATCACCTCTTCGCGCGCGTCGCCGCGCTCGGCGTGATAGGCGCGCGTCATGAGGATCGCCGTCAGCTCGCACTGGGCGCCGGCCGCCGGCTGCGTCGTGACGCCCGGCATCTCCATGATCGCGCGGATCCACTCGTGCAGCTCGCCGATCACCGCCAGCGCTCCCTGCGCCGTCTCCTCGGGCTGCAGCGGATGGATTGCCGCGAAGCCTGGGATGCGGGCCATCTCGTCGTTGAGCTTCGGGTTGTATTTCATCGTGCAGGAGCCGAGCGGGTAGATGGCGCGGTCGATGTGATGATTCATGACCGAGAGGTTCACGAAGTGGCGCACCACCGACGGCTCGGAGATCTGCGGCAGGTCGGGAGCCCCCGGGCGGAGCCGGATGCCGGGCAGGAGGCGCGCCGCGCCCTGTTCCGGGATGTCGAGCGGCGCCAGTCGCGGGCCGCGATGGCCGGCAACGGAGCCCTCGTGCAGGGTCAGCTCGGACATACGGCCTCCTCGGGCGCCGGCCGCCCCGCCCGCGCCCAGCGCGCGAGCGTCTCCACGTAGCGGTCCATCTCCTCCTTGCTCCGCTTCTCGGTGGCCGCGACCAGGAGATCCCCCGGCCGGCCGGCGTCGAAGCGCGAGAGCGGAACGCCCGCGAGGATGCGCGAGCCGAGCGCGGCGTGCACGAACCGCTCGGCCGAGCCCGGCAGGCGCACGACGAATTCTCGGAAGAAGGGCGCGCTGCCGTGCGCGAGCGTCACGCCCGGCACCGCGGCGATCCGCTCGGCCAGGTAGTGCGCGCGCTCCAGGCACTGGAGGCCCACGTCGCGCATCCCCTCGGCGCCGAGCAGCGCCAGGTGGATCGTGTTCGCGAGCGCCATCAGGCCCTGGTTCGTGCAGATGTTCGAAGTCGCCCGCTCGCGGCGGATGTGCTGCTCGCGGGTCTGGAGCGTGAGGACGTAGCCGCGCTTGCCGTCGAGATCCACGGTCATCCCGGCCAGGCGTCCCGGGAGCCGGCGCACGTCCTTCTTCCGGATGGCGAAGAAGCCGACCAGTGGACCGCCATAGGACATCGAGACGCCCAGCGGCTGCCCCTCCCCCACGACCACGTCGGCCCCGTCCTCGCCCGGAGGCGAGAGGACCGCCAGGGCCACGGGATCGGCCGAGGCCACCGAGTAGGCGCCCGCCGCGTGCGCGGCTTCGGTCAGGGCGCGGCCGTCCTCGACGACCCCCTCGAAGTTGGGCTGCGCCCAGATCAGGGCCGCCAGACCCGGACCGGAGCCGGCGCTCCGCGCCACGGCGGCCGCCGGCGTGCGGCCGCCTTCCAGGGGGAGCACCTCGAGGTCGAAGTTCCCGGCCGAGGCGTAGGTCGCGAGCACGCGGCGCGCGTGGGGATGGAGCCCGGAGGAGACGAGCACGCGGCGGCGCCCCGTCGCGCCGGCGGCGAGATGGGCCGCCTCGGCGGCGGCGGTCGCGCCGTCGTACATCGACGCGTTCGCCACCTCCATGCCGGTCAGCTCGCGAATCATCGACTGGTACTCGAAAATGACCTGCAGGGTCCCCTGCGCGACTTCGGGCTGGTAGGGCGTGTAGGCGGTCGCGAACTCGCTCCGCCCCGTGATCGCGCGGAGCGCGGAGGGCACGAAATGGTCGTAGATGCCGGCGCCCAGGAAGCAGGCGTACCGGGTCGCGTCGGCGTTCTCGCCGGCGAGCTGCTCCATGCGGCGCGCGATCTCGTATTCGGCCATAGGCGCCGGAAGCGGGAGCGGCCCCGCGACGCGGAACGGCTCGGGGATGGCGCCCCAAAGGTCGTCGATCTTCGAGGCGCCGATCCGCGCCAGCATGGCCCGGCGCTCGTCCTCGCTGCGGCCGACGAAGCTCACGCGTGCGCTCCGAGAAGTTTCTCGTACTCGTCCGCCGAGAGGAGCTTGTCGACTTCGCCCGGGTTCTCCATCCGGATCCGGACCATCCAGCCGTTCTCGTAGGGCGACTGGTTCACCAGCGCGGGATTGGTCTGCAGCGACTCGTTCACCGCGGCCACCTCGCCGGAAACGGGGGCGAAGAGATCGCTCACGGTCTTCACCGCGTCGATCGTGCCGAACGGCTTCATGTGCGCCAGCTTCGATCCGGCCTGGGGCAGCTCGACGAAGATCACGTCCCCGAGCTCACCCTGGGCGTAGTCGGTGATCCCCACCTCCGCCTCGTTCCCCTTCACGCGCACCCACTCGTGCTCCTTGGTGTACCGAAGCTCTCCGGGCACCTTCATGCCGATCTCCTGGGTTTGGGCGAGCGGACGGTTCCCTTCGTGTACATGGGACGGCTGGTGACCACGGCCGGCACCGCCTGGCCGCGGACCTGGACCTGCACCCGGGCCCCGGTCTTGGCGGCGGCGCCGTCCAGGTAGGCCATTGCGACCGGCGCGCCCAGGGAGATCCCCATCGAGCCGCTGGTCACCGTCCCCGCGGGGCGTCCGTCCTGCTCCACCGGGAAGCCGTGGCGCGGGATGCGGTCGCTCTCGGCGAGCAGCCCGAGGAGCTTTCGCTTCGGGCCCTCCTCCTTCACGCACGCGATCGCGCCCCGTCCGATGAAATCCTCCTTGTCGAGACGGACCGTCCACGCCAGTCCGGCCTCGATCGGATTCGTGGTCTCGTCGATATCGTTTCCGTACAGGCAGTACCCCATCTCCAGGCGCAGCGTGTCGCGCGCGCCGAGTCCGATCGGGCGGATCCCCTCCGGGGCGCCCGCCTCGAACACGCGGTCCCAGAGATCGAGCGCGCGCGAGGGGCGGACGTAGAGCTCGAAGCCGTCCTCGCCGGTGTAGCCGGTGCGCGAAACCAGGGTCCAGTCCTCTCCCGCGCCCGTCTCGTAGGCCTCGTAGAAGGCGAGCGCCGTGGCCCGCGCGCCGTAGAGCTTCGCGATCACCGCCTCGGCCCGCGGGCCCTGCACGGCGAGCTGGGCGGTGACGGCGTTCTCGTCCACGACGGAGACGTCCGCGGGCGCGTGCGCCTGCACCCAGGCGAGGTCCTTCTCGAAGTTGGAGGCGTTGACGACCAGGAGCCGGTCGTTGCCCAGGGCGTAGACCAGGAGATCGTCCACGATGCCGCCGTCCTCGCGGCACATGGGCGTGTAGGCGACCTTGCCGACGGGAAGGGAGCGGGTCTCGTTGGTGACGAGGCGGTCGGCGTAGGCGGCGGCGCCGGGCCCGGTCAGCCGGATCTCCCCCATGTGGGAGACGTCGAAGACCCCGACGGCCGAGCGCACCGAACGGTGTTCGGCGACGATGCCCTCGTACTGAATGGGCATCTCATACCCTGCGAACGGGACCATCTTGGCTCCCAGGGCAACGTGTCGCGGATGAAATGGAGTGCGCCGGAGCGCGGCGGCGGTATCGAGCATCCTCGTCTATTTATGGTCGTTGCGCGCGCGAACGAGCTACCTTAGCACATCCCGGCGGGATTTCAAACGACCGCCTCCCGGCGGCGCCGTGCCCGCCCCGGGGGTGCCTCCACGGCCTTCCCCTGACCGCGGAAGAACTCCCGAAGGGCTTCCCCCGTCTTCGATTCCGGGTTGGCCGCGACCGCCTCGGGGGTCCCCTCGGCCACGACCCTGCCTCCCGCCTCGCCGCCGCCCGGACCCAGGTCCAGGATCCAGTCGGCGCGCGCCATCACGTCGCCGTTGTGCTCGATCACGATCACGGTGTTCCCCCGGTCGACGAGGCGGTCGAGCACGTCCAGGAGCTGGCGGACGTCCTCGAAATGGAGCCCCGTCGTCGGCTCGTCGAGCAGGTACAGCGTCCGCCCCGTCTCGACGCGCGAGAGCTCCGAGGCCAGCTTCACCCGCTGCGCCTCGCCCCCCGAGAGGGTCGTCGCCGCCTGCCCCAGGTGGATGTAGCCCAGCCCCACGCCCGCGAGCGTCTCGAGCTTCCGGCGGATCGGCGGCACCGCGCCGAGCAGCTCCAGCGCGTCCTCCACCGTCATCTCGAGCACGTCGGCGATCGAGCGGCCCTTGAACGTGACTTCCAGCGTCTCCCGGTTGTAGCGCTTCCCGCGGCAGACCTCGCAGGTGACGTAGACGTCCGGAAGGAAGTGCATCTCGATGGTGCAGAGACCGTCGCCGCCGCACGCTTCGCAGCGCCCACCCTTCACGTTGAAGGAGAAGCGTCCCGGGCCGTAGCCGCGCACCTTCGCTTCGGGCGTGGACGCGAAGAGGTCGCGAATGAAGGTGAACACGCCGGTGTAGGTCGCGGGGTTCGAGCGCGGCGTGCGGCCGATCGGCGACTGGTCGATCGCGACGACCTTGTCCACGTGCTCCAGCCCCACGATCTTCTCGTGCGCGCCGGGCGGCTCCTTGGCCTGGTAGAAGCGGCGCGCGAGCGCCTTGTAGAGGATGTCGTTCACGAGGGTGCTCTTCCCCGATCCGGAGACGCCGGTCACGCAGACCAGGGTGCCGAGCGGGAAGCGGGCGCGGATCCCGCGCAGGTTGTTCTGCCGCGCCCCGACCACCTCGAGCGCGGCGCCGCTCCCGGCGCGCCGCTCCGTGGGGATGGGGATCTCGCGGGCGCCGGAGAGATACTGTCCCGTGAGCGACCCCGGCACGGCGCGCACCTGCTCCACCGTTCCCTCGGCGACGAGGTAGCCGCCGCGGCGCCCGGCGCCGGGGCCCAGGTCCACGATGTGGTCGGCCGCGTCCATCGTTTCACGGTCGTGCTCCACCACGAGAACCGAATTGCCCAGATCGCGGAGCGCGAGCAGCGTCTCGAGCAATTTCTTATTGTCCACGGGATGGAGCCCGATGCTCGGCTCGTCCAGGATGTAGAGGACGCCGGTGAGGCGCGACCCGATCTGGGTCGCGAGGCGGATCCGCTGCGCCTCCCCGCCCGAGAGCGTCCCCGCGGCGCGGTCCAGCGTGAGATAGCCGACCCCGACGTCGTCCAGGAACTCCAGCCGCTGCCGGAGCTCCTTCACGACCGGAGCCGCGATCCCCGCGTCGCGCGGCGACAGCGCCATCCCGCGCATCACCTCGAGCGCGCGCGTGACCGGGCGGCCGGTCCACTCGGCGATCGAGAGCCCGTCCACCTTCACGGCCAGCGACTCGGGCTTCAGACGCGCGCCGTTGCAGGCGGGGCAGGGCTTCTTGGTCATGAGGGCGCCGATCTGCTCCCGCACCGCGTCCGACGTGGTCTCGCGATAGCGGCGCTGCAGCTCGTTCAGGATCCCGCGGAACTTCCCCGTGTGCGACAGCGTGCGGCCGTCCTTCAGGCGGAAGGCGTAGTCCAGCTTCTCGTCCCCCAGCCCGCTCAACAGGGCGCCCTTCGCCGAGGCGGGCAGCTTTCCGAAAGGCGTATCCAGGGAGATCTTGAGCCGCTTGGCCACGGCCTTGAGCGTCCCCTTGGTCCAGGTCCCCTCGGCGTCGCCCCACATGGGGATCGCCCCCTCGCGGAGCGACTTCGTCCGGTCGGGGACGACCAGGTCCGCGTCGATCTCCATGGTGGTGCCGAGCCCGTCGCAGGTCTTGCACGCGCCGTAGGGGCTGTTGAAGGAGAAGCTGCGCGGCTGGAGCGGCTCGTACGAGATCCCGCACGCCGGGCACGCCGCGCTCGAGGAGAGCGTCTCCTCCTCCTCGCCGTCGACCAGGGCGAGCGCGAGCCCTTCCGCCAGCCGGGTCGCGGTCTCCAGCGCCTCGTGGAGGCGGCTCCGGCGCTCCGTGTCGGCCGGCAGGCGGTCCACGACGATCTCGATCGTGTGCTTCCGCTTCTTGTCGAGCGCGATCTCCTCCTCCAGCTCCACCCACCCTCCGTCCACGCGCGCCCGCACGTAGCCCAGCCGGCGCCACTGCGCGATCTCCTTCCGGTACTCCCCCTTCCGGCCGCGCACGACCGGGGCCAGGATCTGGAGCCTTCGGCCGCGGTAGGCGGCGAGGAGATGGTCCACCATCTCCTGCACCGTCTGGCGGCGGATGGGCCGTCCGCACTGGACGCAGTGCTGCACGCCGATCCGCGCGTAGAGAAGGCGCAGGTAGTCGTAGATCTCGGTGACCGTGGCCACCGTGGAGCGGGGGTTCGTCCCCGCCGTGCGCTGCTCGATCGAGATGGCCGGCGAGAGCCCCTCGATCTGGTCGACGTCGGGCTTCTCCATCTGGCCGAGGAACTGCCGCGCATAGGCCGACAGCGACTCGACGTAGCGCCGCTGCCCCTCGGCGTAGAGGGTGTCGAAGGCGAGCGAGGACTTCCCGGAGCCGGAGACGCCGGTGATCACCACCAGCCGGTTCCGGGGGATGTCGAGGTCGAGGGACTTGAGATTGTGCTCGCGGGCGCCGCGGATCTTGATGAGGTCCATGGGAGAGATTCTACCCTACTCGTAGCGCAGCGCCTCCACCGGGTCGAGCCGCGCCGCCTTGACCGCCGGGTACATCCCGAAGAAGAGCCCGATGGAGGTCGAGGAGAAGAAAGCGAGCAGGATCCCCCACGGCGGCACCGCGAAGGAGAGCGGGGTCAGGACGTCGATCAGCCAGCCCACCAGAAGCCCCAGCGTCACGCCGATGATCCCGCCCGTGCCGGTCAGGGTCATCGCCTCCACGAGGAACTGCCAGAGCACGTCCTTCTGCCGCGCCCCGATCGCTTTCCGGATCCCGATTTCGCGCGTCCGCTCGGTCACCGACACCAGCATGATGTTCATGACCCCGATCCCCCCGACCAGGAGTCCGATCGAGGAGATCACGACCATGACCAGGTAGAAGGCGCCGGTGATCTGCTTGTAGAGATCCACCAGCGACTGGTCGGTGAAGACCGCGAAGTTGTCCGACTGGCTGTAGCGCAGCCGCCGCTGCCGGCGGAGCACCTCGATGATCTGATCCTTGGCGGTGTCGATCAGCTCCGGCGCCCGAGGCTTCGCGTTCAGCACCATCGGCAGGTCGGGGCCGAAGTTCTTCTCCAGCGAGGTGTAGGGGGTGATCACGATGTCGTCGAGGCTCATGCCCACGAACTTCCCCCGCCGCTCGAGCTCGCCGATCACGGTGAAGGGGCGTCCGCCGATGTAGATGCTCTTCCCCACCGACGTGCCGTGCGGGAAGAGGGATTCCACCTGGTCCAGCCCCAGGACGCACACCGGCGAGCGATGCTCCACCTCGGCGTCGGTGAAGTAGCGGCCGTTCACGACCGCGTAGCCGTTGGTCACCAGATAGTCGGGGCTCGAGCCCACGACGGCGTTCGCCCGGGTCTCGGTCTCGCCGTAGCGCAGCTTCACGCCCTGCGTGAAATTCAGGGGGGACACCGCCAGCACCGCGTCGGCCTGGTTCCGGATCGCCTGGGCGTCCTCCGGCTTGAACCAGGGCCGGTGGCGCAGGCTGTCGGGAAGGCCCCCGAAGAACGCGCCCGGCGCGAAGGGCCGGATGTAGAGCACGTCGGTGCCGATGGAGGCGAGCTGCGCCTTCATACTCCGGTTCAGCCCCTCGATGATCGAGACCATCGCCATGATCGTGGTGATTCCGATGATCACGCCGAGCACGGTGAGGAAGGAGCGGAGCTTGTTCGACCGGATCGCGCGGAACGCGATCGTCACCCCTTCACGAACGTCGATCGCCATCGCCTATTCCTGCCGGAGCGCCGCGATCGGATCGAGCTGAGCCGCGCGGGTCGCCGGGTAGACGCCGAAGAAGAGCCCCACGGAGGACGCCACGCCCAGGCTGATCAGCACCGACCAGGGCTGGATGGAGGCCGGGAGGGGGGTCACCGCGCGGATGAAGAGGGCGAAGGAGATTCCCGCCGCCACGCCCAGGACGCCGCCGAACGTGGAGAGCACGACCGCCTCGCTCAGGAACTGGCCGGTCAAGTCCGACCGGCGCGCCCCCAGCGCCTTCCGGAGGCCGATCTCACGGGTCCGCTCCGTGACCGCGACGAGCATGATGTTCATGATCACGATGCCGCCCACCACGAGGGAGATCGCCACCAGCGCGATCGTCCCGGC
>DASQJL010000131.1 GCA_035631035.1 Candidatus Binatia bacterium
TCAATACGGCCCCATCGCGCGACGTGCAGGAGAGGCCCGGCTCCGTCATCGTACAGGTAACCGTCCGACCGGTTACGGCTGCCTCATCGCACCCGTCTCCGTTCAGGTCTCCCAAGCCGGCCACCGCGATTGGAAAACCAGCGTGAACGAAGGTGGGGGGCGCAAATCCGCTCACGGTTCCCGTGAAGCAGTACAGGCGCGACCAGAGCGTGTCGGTGTTTCCGCCCTCGGTGACCAGCACGTCACCCCGGCCATCTCCGTTGAAGTCCCCCGCGCCAGTCCTTAAGCCGAAATCAAACCCGCCCCTCGAGGGGAGAGGGTCCAGGAAGAACGGGATCGTGGAATTGGAAATGGGGGCGCCTTCATAGACGAACACCCGACCCAAGGATGGCTCTACGGGGCCCATGAACTGGACGTCGCTGACCACCACGTCAGAGTACCCATCGCCGTCCAGATCGGAATTGGCCGTAACGATCGCTCCGAAGGCCGGTGAGAAGAAGGATAGGCTTAGGGTCACGGCCGGCTGAGAAGCCGGCGAAACTCCCCCAAAGTAGAGGAGCGCGCCCCCGAAGCGCCCGACAGCGAGATCGGAATAACCATCCGCATTGAAGTCCCCGCCGCCGGAGACCAAGCCGAATGAACCCGATGCGGGGGTGAGCACGAGGTCGGGGATGGAGTCGAGCGCAGAACCCCCGTAGAAGACGCACACCCGGGCGCTGGATCCCACGGCGAAGTCACCCTTACCGTCCCCATTGAAGTCCCCGGCTGACGAGACAATCCCGAAGGACCTCTCAGCCGGCAGACCGGTGAGGCGAAGAATGGGAGTGGGAGAAGCTGCCGCCGTTGTGGGGAACAGGACAGCGAGGGTCAGACAGGTGCAGGCTCTGAGGAGCCGCATGAGGCGCCTCTGTTCCGGCGATCGGCGCGGGGGGTGCGCCCGTGAGCTGCGGTGGGGGATGGAACCTTCTTACGTCACGATAGTCCCGGTCTCTGCGCGGCGCCAGAGGTACTTAGGGCCCTGCCA
Organism: Candidatus Binatia bacterium; assembly: GCA_035631035.1. Taxonomy (NCBI): domain Bacteria; phylum Candidatus Binatota; class Binatia (SeqCode); species Binatia bacterium. Next base: position 1,025 of record DASQJL010000131.1, read on the forward strand.
CATTGTCAGGATCGCCCATGCCGCAACTACTCCCCGCTGTACGTCACCTGATTCTTCCCGCGCTCCTTGGCCACCCGGAGATTCATGTTCGCGCGCGTCCACAGGTCGTGGCCGATCTTGTCGCGGGCGGGGCGGTCCAAGCCGCGCGAGCGGTCGGCGCTCATCGGGACGTCGCTCGGGAACATCGAGCCGCCGAGGCTCATCGTCAGGCGCACGGAGTTCTCGCGGCCGTCCAATCCGGGCACCAGGATCGCCATGCTCTGCACCTTCAGCCGGAGCCGCTCGCAGATCTCGCGCGCTTCGCCGCGCGTCGTCTCGGCGCTCAGGATGATGGCGAACTCCTCGCCGCCCCAGCGGGCCACGGTGTCGAACGGGCGCAGGCTGGAGGACAGGGTCTGCGACAGCTCGCGGAGCACGATGTTCCCGGCCTCGTAGCCGTAGGTGTCGTTCACGTTCTTGAAATCGTCGATGTCGGCGATGACGAGCGACATGGGCCGCCCCTCGCGGTAGGCGCGCGCGATCTCGTGATCGAGCTGCCGTCCGAAGTAGGGGCGGTTGTAGACGCCGGTGAGCTCGTCGATCATGACCAGCATGCCCAGCTTCTTCAGCGTGTTCAGGAGATCGGTCGCGTGCTCGGCCACCACGCCCAGGATCCCGACGCGCTCGTCGGTGAAGAATCCGGGCTCGGCGCTCCAGGCCTCGAGCACGTACAAGAGCGGCGACCCCGGTTCGCCCACGCGCGCCATCGCCACCGAGCGGAGCCCGCTCGGCTCGGGCCGCGCGGAGAACGGGGCCACCGCCAGGTGCATCGTCGCGTCCATCGCCTCGGCATCGACCATGGCGTGCACGAGCCCCCCCTCCGCCACGTCGGCCACGTACAAGGGGAGCCCGCGCCGGCCGACCCACGCCTCGGCCAGCGCTCGATTCCACGGCTCTCCCTCGCTCACCGGCTCCATGTACCGCGGCTCGTCCAGCGTGCGGGTCAGGGGATAGAGGCGCGCGTCGTCGCATTCCAGGATCTGCCGCGCCGAGGCGAGGATGGTGCGCAGGATGTCGCCCGCGTCGGTCTGGAGGTACTCGGCGTTGCGCTCGTCGCGCGTGAAGAGTTTCCGTTCCACCGAGATCAGGTGGGAGAGGCTTCGATACAGAAGGCGGCTCCGCGCGTGCCAGTGGGGGCGCGAGGCGCGCGCGAGCGGCTCGCCGGTGTCGCCGGCGGGCGCTTCGGGGGTCGGAAGAAGGAAGCTCTGCTCGCCGCCCCGAACGCGGTAGCGTGTGTAGCGGGCCTGGTCGCGCTGGAAGCGGTCGACCCGCTCCAGGACGCCCAGCTGGACCAGGCGGTCGGCGATCTCGTGCGCCAGCTGCGCTCGCCGGTCGTCTTCCAGGCCCCCCAGGGTCAGCTCGACCAGGCGGACCTGATCGTCTGAGGAAAGCTCTTGAAGGGAGAGGGACGCGAGGAGGGCGGTCCGGATCCGTTGTGCCTCGTTCATGCCCCTCGACTCTCGGTGCGCGCCTGTGTTGTGGGGGGAAGCGGCTCAAATTATACCACATAGGGCTCCCCTCCGTCAGAGGCGAGCCATCGTGGCACACTCCCGGGCAATGCTAAGACCTTTTTGCGCTTGCATTTGCCCAAAGGACCTGCTAACGTAGCGGGGTAGCCGGACCGCCTGCCCCATGGAAAGGGTGCGCATGGCCCACGAAACAAGTCACGAGCGCGACAGGTCGAAACGGCGATCCTCCCTCGGGTCGCGCGCGCTCAGGTGGTCCAAGACTCCCCCCTACCGCACGGATCCCCAACGAGCGGCGTCACAAGCTCGGGAGCATGGCTGATGAAACGATCTCCTCTCCACGGGGTACCCCCTCCCCGAGAGCGCAACACCGATGCCGGAGACGCGGAGGCTGATTCGATGATTGGGCGATTTGGTCGCACCGTCCGCGATCGAGCGAGAGGCGGAGCCATCCTCCTTCTGCTCGCCTCGCTGTTCGCGGCTCCGGGGCTGTCTCGAGCGAAGCCGTATCCCGAGGATCCGACCCCGTTTCCCGAGGGGGATCCCACCGCGGACGACCAGCCGAGCCCGACGCCGAAGAAGAGCGCGGGGTTCACGAGCCATGAGGGCTTCACCGTTCACCAGAGCACGCTGTCCGGCCGCAGGCTGCCGTTCGGCGGAAGGATGACCTGGGACCTGTATCTGCGCATTCTGTCGCGTCTGATCCTCCGCTGATCGCCTGACGCGATCGGCGGCATAGCCAAGGGGCGGGCGGCATGCCCGCCCCGCGAGGAACGATGGCCGAAGAGCGTAGCCACTCCACGGACGAGACGGGCCTCATCCGAAATCTGGATGACCTGCTCGCGCACGCGCGCTTCACCGCCGTGCTCGACCGGATCGGAGAGATCCGGAGCGCGGGCCCGCTCTCCTCGCGGCTGGACACCGCGGTCACGCTGGCCCGGTGCCGCGCCCTCCTCGGGCTGGGACGCTGGAAGGAAGCGGCCGAGGCCGCCGAGAACAAGCTCCAGGAGTTCTACGCCCTCCACCCGGACGACAAGCGAAGCATCCTCGAGTTCCACATCGCCGCGGGTCGAGCCGCGTGGCGCATCGGGAAACCCTCGCGCGCCGAGGAGCACTTCCGCGCCGCCTACCACATCAGCCGCTGGGAGTTCGAGGACACGGCCGGCATGCTCCGGACCCGGAACCTCCTCGGTCTCTGCTTCCTGGGCGCGGGCGAGCTGCACCGCGCCGCCTCGGAGCTTCTCCGCGGCCAGCGCGAGGCGCGCGAGGCGAGCCTCTATCACGAGGAAGCCAACTTCTCGCTCAACCTGAGCATCGCCCTCCTGAAGCTGGGAAGGCTGTCCCAGGCGGAGGAGGAGCTGGCCCGCGCCCGGATGCTCTACGGCGAGCGGGGCCATTCCCGAGGCAAGGTGCAGAGCCGGCTGGTGCGCGCGCTCCTGCTGCGGATGCGCGGCGAGATCCGCGCCTCGGAGAAGGAAGTGCTGGGCGCCGTGTCCGAATCCGAGGAGCACGGCTTCGAGCGGGAGCGCGTCATCGCGCTCGAGTACGCCGGCGATCTGGCCCTGGACAAGCACGACAACCAGGGCGCGATCGAGGCGTTCGACCGCGGCCTCTTGATCGCGGAGCGGCTCGCTCCCGAAGGGGACCTGATCCCCGAGCTCTGCCGCCGCATCGCCGAGGTGCACGTCCGGATCGGCGAGCCGAACCGGGCGCTGATCACCTGCGAGCGCGGGCTTCGGATCGCTCGCCGCCTGGGCGACCGGTTCGAGGAGGCGTCGACGCATCGCGTCATGGCGATGGCGCACCACCTTCTCGGGCATCGGGAGAAGGCGCTGCGCCAGGCGAACGAAGGAGTCTCGCACCTCCGAAAGCTGGAAGCGGTCTACGAGCTGACGCGCCTCCTCGTGTGGCTGGGGGAGACGCTGCTCGCCGGCGGCGACGCCGAGGAGCGCCGCGCCGCGCGCGACCACCTGTGGGAGGCGCGGAGCCACGCGATGTCGATGCGGCTGGACGGCTGGGTCGAGCGGATCGAGAAGGTGCTCGGCGTCGATCTGCGACCGGTGACGCCGGCGCCCTCGCGGCGCGGGGCGGCCGACCCCATGCCCGAAGGCGCCGACGCCGACTGCTACCGCTTCGGAATCGTGACGCAGGACCCGCGCATGCGGGAGCTGTTGCGCGTGCTGGAGCGCGCCTCCCTGAGCCGGCTGCCGATCCTGATCCTGGGCGAGAGCGGCGTCGGGAAGGAGCTGCTCGCGCGCGCCGCCCACGCGCTGAGCGACCGCCGCGGCGAGATCTTCGTGGTGGGGCACTGCGCGGCGCTGCCCGAGGGCCAGCTCGACGCCGATCTCTTCGGCGAGGAGCTGGGGGAAGCCGGCAGCCATCGCGGATCGCGCCCCGGCCTCTTCGAGGCGGCGAACCGCGGCGTCATCTTCCTCGACGAAGTGAGCGAGCTCTTGACCAGCGCGCAGGCGAAGCTCCTTCGCGTCATCGAGACGGGCGAGCTGCGGCGCCTGGGCGGCACGGGGCTCACGCAGGTGGACGTGCGCGTGATCGCGGCTTCCACCCGCGACGTGGCGGCGCTGGTGCGCCGCGGCCTCTTCCGCGACGATCTCTACTATCGACTGAACGGCATCCGCCTCGAAGTGCCGCCGCTCCGCGAGCGGCCGGAGGACGTGCTGGTGATCGGGCGCTACCTGCTCGACCGCGCGGCTTCGGCGGCCGGGAAGCGGGTGCTCCTCGCTCCCGATGCCTGGAAGCTCCTCGCGTCGCATTCCTGGCCCGGCAACGTGCGCGAGCTGCGGAACGTGATGGACCGCGTGACGGCTCTGGCCACGGACGGCGAGGAGGTGTCCGCCGCGGCCGTCCAGCTCCAGCCCGCGACCCGGCCGGCGCGCGGCGGCGCGCGGCGCACCGCGACACGCGCGGGCGGCGCCGAGCGCGAGGTGATTCTCGACGCGCTCCGGGCCCACGGCGGCAACCAGTCGGAGGCCGCCCGCAGCCTGGGCGGCATGAAGCGCACGACCCTCCTCTACAAGATCAAGAAGCTCGACATCCGTCCGGAGGAATACGGCCGGGCGCCCGGGCGCTAGCCGAAACCCCGCCTTCGTTCCGGCCGGCCGCGCGGCTTGACCCGTGCGGCGGCATCTCCCTATAATCCGCCGATGGCCATTACCCCGATCGAGCTGATGAAGGGCCTCTCCATCACGCTTTCGCATTTCTTCAAGAAGCCCGTCACCATCAAGTATCCCGAGCAGCGCATGACGATGTTCCCGCGATTCCGCGGGCTGCACGAGCTGCACCGCTACTCCAATGGTCTCGAGCGGTGCGTCTGCTGCGGGCTCTGCGCCGCGGTCTGCCCGGCCGACGCCATCTACATGGAAGCCGGGGAGAACAGCGTCACCGAGCGCTACTCGGCCGGCGAGCGCTACGCCAAGCGCTACGAGATCGACATGCTCCGCTGCATCTTCTGCGGGTACTGCGAAGAGGCCTGTCCCGAGGACGCGATCTTCCTGGGGCACAATTTCGAGCTTTCCGACTACTCGCGCGACTCCTTCATCTACGCCAAGGAACAGCTCCTGGTCCCGGTCGGGACCACGCATTCCCCCGGGATCGTCCGCGGCCGCTAGCCGCGTGAGCCCCTTCCCACCACGTCCCTCGTGACCGCCGGTCCGGCGTGGACGGCGCTCGCGTGCGCCTTCGTCGCGGGAGGGGCCAACGTCGCCGGCGGCCTCCTCGCCGCGAAAGCCAGCGGCTGGGACCGGATCCGCCAGTCCTATTTCGTCGCGATCGGCGCCGGCTTCATGCTGGCGGCGGTCCTCCTACGCATGGTGCCGGAAAGCTACCGCCTTGCGTTGAGCGGCCAATCGGCGATGCTCTCCGTGGGCACCCTCATCCTGGTGGGCTATCTCCTGGTCCACTTCGCCGAGCACGTGCTGGTGGCGCATTTCCACTTCGGCGAGGAGACGCACCACGAGCACTGGGTCGAGCCGGTCGTGGGGACGACCGCCCTCATGGGGCTCGCCCTCCACACCCTCTTCGACGGGATCTCGATCGGCTCGGGATTCCTGATCGACCCCGGGCTGGGACTCCTGATCGCGATCGCGGTGTTCCTTCACAAGATCCCTGAGGGCTTCACGATGGCCTCGATCATGGTGGCGGCGGGGCGCACCCGCCGGGATGCGATCCTGGCCGCTACGTTCCTGGGAGTGATGACCATCGTGGGGACCCTGGGCACCACCCTGCTGCGGGGCTCGGTGCGGATCGCGCTTCCGGTTTCGGCGGGCGCCGCCATCTATGTTGCGGCCTCGGATTTAATCCCCGCCGTGAACGAAGCCAAGGGCATCAAAAAGCCATTGGGGGTCTTCGCGGGCGTGCTGCTCTTCTACGCGACCGAGGGGATCCTGTCGCAGCTGGGGTTGTGATTGACCCAACCCCTTGGCGCTGCTAGTGTACGACCGCAAAGGGACTTGCGCGGAACGAAGTCGATTTCTCGATTCGAACGTCCGATCCGAGACAGGTGATCCGTTATGGGACTTGAAGAGCTGATTCCGGACGGCATCCTCACGACCACCGTCGAGAAGATGGTGAACTGGGCTCGCCGCTCCTCCCTCTGGCCCGCCACGTTCGGGCTGGCCTGCTGCGCCATCGAGATGATGGCCACCAGCGCCTCACGCTACGACCTCGCGCGCTTCGGCGCCGAGGTGTTCCGCGCCTCGCCGCGCCAGGCCGACCTCATGATCGTGGCCGGGCGCGTCAGCAAGAAGATGGCGCCCATCTTGAAGCGCATCTACGACCAGATGCCCGAGCCGAAGTGGGTGATCTCCATGGGCGCCTGCGCCTCGTGCGGCGGCGAGTTCTACGACTACGCCATCGTGCAGGGGGTGGACACCGTGGTGCCGGTGGACGTCTACGTTCCCGGCTGCCCGCCGCGTCCCGAAGCGCTGATCTACGGGATCATGAAGCTCCAGGAGAAGATCGACCGGATGAAGCTCCACGCCCCCGTGCCCGGCGACCACGACGTCGCGATCGCCGAAGCGCCGGCTCCGGACGAGGCCGGCCGCGCCGCCGTGACCAACACGCCGCCGGAGACGGCCGCCTAGAACGACTCCATGCCCGCCACCTCCGAGCTCGCGCCCGAATTCAAGACCATCACCATCAACATGGGGCCGCAGCACCCGTCCACGCACGGGGTGCTGCGCCTGATCATCGAGCTCGACGGCGAGACGGTGGTGAGCCTGAAGCCGGTGATGGGCTATCTCCACACCGGCATGGAAAAGATCATGGAGTCGAAGACGTACACCAAGTCGATCACGGTCACCGACCGGATGGACTACCTGTCCCCGCTGGGGAACAACATGGGGTACGTCGGGGCGGTGGAGAAGATCCTGGGCACCGAGGTGCCCGACCGCGCGAAGACGCTCCGGATCATCTTCCTCGAGATCATGCGGATCTCCTCGCACCTGGTCTGGCTGGGAACCCACGCCCTCGATCTCGGGGCGATGAGCGTCTTCCTTTACTGCTTCCGCGAGCGGGAGAAGCTCCTCGACCTGAACGACATGTGCGCGGGATCGCGCCTGACGCCCTCGTATTTCCGCGTGGGCGGCTTCTTCCAGGACGTGCCCGACACGTTCGTGCCCGCGGTCCGGAAGTTCCTCGCGGAGTTTCCCGAGGCGCTGGCCGAGTACCAGAAGCTGCTCACGAAGAACCGGATCTGGATGAAGCGCACCATCGGCGTCGGCACCCTCTCCGCGCAGGACGCGCTGGACTTCGGCTGCACCGGCCCCACGCTGCGCGGAAGCGGCGTGAAGTACGACGTGCGCAAGGCGATGCCCTATCTCGGCTACGAGAGCTACGAGTTTGAGGTGCCGCTGGGGAAGAACGGCGACGTCTTCGACCGCTACCTCTGCCGCATCGAGGAGATGAAGCAGTCGCTGGGCATCATCCAGCAGGCGCTGGACCGGCTGCGGCCGGGACCGGTGCGCGCGAGCAACCAGTACCTCTTCCCGGCCGACCGGAGCGACGTGAAGCTGGGGATGGAGGAGCTGATCTACCACTTCAAGATCATGTCGGAAGGTTTCCGCGTCGGGCCGGGGGACGCCTACTTCTCCATCGAGAGTCCGAAAGGGGAGCTGGGCTTCTACGTCGTGGCCGACGGTGGGCCCAAGCCCTACCGCGTCCGCGTCCGGCCTCCTTCGTTCATTCACCTCATGGCGCTGGAGTCGATGTGCGTGGGACGGATGGTGGCGGACGTCGTGGCCTGCATCGGAACCATCGACATCGTGCTCGGCGAGGTGGACCGCTGATCCGATGACCACCGCCACGTTCGAGCCCGTCCTCACCAAGATCGTCGATCTTCCCGATTCGCACACGCTGAGCGTCTACAAGAAGCACGACGGCTACGAAGCGCTGAAGATCGCGCTCGGCAAGACGCCCGACGAGATCATCGACATGGTCAAGCGCTCGGGCCTGCGCGGCCGGGGGGGCGCCGGCTTCCCGGCGGGCACCAAGTGGGGCTTCGTCCCCAAGTCCACCGACAAGCCGAAGTACCTCTGCGTCAACGCCGACGAGAGCGAGCCGGGCGCGTTCAAGGACCGGCTGATCTGCCGCAAGGACCCCCACCAGCTCCTCGAGGGGACGCTGATCGCGGCCTACGCCATCGGCGCGAGCCGCGCCTACATCTACATCCGCGGCGAGTTCGCCGAGGAGTGCGCCATCCTCGATCGCGCCATCGAAGAGGCGCGGCACGCGGGGTTGATCGGGAAGAACATCCTGGGCTCCAAGTTCTCGTGCGACGTCACGATGTACCTCGGCGCCGGCGCCTACATCTGCGGCGAGGAGACCGGGCTGATCCAGTCGATCGAGGGGAAGCGAGGCTGGCCGCGTCTGAAGCCGCCGTTCCCCGCGCTCGTCGGGCTCTTCAACTGCCCGACCGTCGTGAACAACGTGGAGACGCTGGCCTGCGTGCCGCACATCGTGAAGCGCGGCTGGGAGTGGTTCGCGGGGATCGGGCCGGAGCGAAACACCGGGCCCAAGCTCTACGGGCTCTCGGGGCACGTGAAGCGCCCCGGCGTCTACGAGGCGCCGATGGGGACGCCGCTCCGCGCGCTGATCGAGAGCGACGAGTTCGGCGGCGGCGTGCCGGGCGGACGGCCGGTCAAGGCGGTCATCCCCGGCGGCGCCTCCTGCCCCGTGCTGCGCGGCGACGAGATCGACGTGCCGATGGACTTCGACTCGCTGACGCGCGCGGGATCGCTCTTCGGCACCGGGACCCCGGTCGTCATGGACGACACGGTGTGCATGGTCCGCGCCGCCTGGATCACCGCGCGTTTCTTCGCCCACGAGTCGTGCGGCCAGTGCACCCCCTGCCGCGAGGGGACCGGCTGGCTCCAGCGGATCCTCTGGAAGATCGAGACGGGCGAGGGGACCGAGCGGGACCTGGGCATCCTCCTCTCGATCACCGATAACATCGAGGGCAACACCATCTGCGCCCTGGGCGACGCGGCCGCGTGGCCGGCCCGGGGCTTCGCGAAGAAATTCCAGGACGAGTTCCTCCGTCACATCCGGGAGAAGCGCTGCCCGCTGGACGGCGGATCGCTCCACTGAAAGGCGCGCCATGGCGACCGTGAAGCTCAAGGTGGACGGCCGCGAGGTCGAGGTCGAGAAGGGGACCAACCTCGTCGACGCCGGCAAGAAGGCCGGAATCTTCATGCCCCACTTCTGCTACCACCCGGGGCTGCCGGTCGTGGGCGTCTGCCGCATCTGCCTCTGCGCGATCGAGGGGCGTCCCAAGCTGGTCGCGGGATGCGCCACGCCCGCCGAGGAGGGGATGAACGTCATCACCAAGTCCAAGGCCGTGCGCGACGCGCGCGCGGCGGTGATGGAGTTCCTGCTCATCCACCATCCGCTCGATTGCCCCATGTGCGACAAGGGCGGGGAGTGCACGCTCCAGGACTACACCATCGCCATGGGCGCCGCGCACACGCGGTTCTCGTTCAAGAAGAACACCTGGCCCGAGGAGGACGTGGGCGGGAAGCTCATCCTGAACAAGAATCGCTGCATCCTCTGCATGCGCTGCGTGAACCTGTGCGCCGACGTCGCGGGGCAGGACGAGATCGCGGTGATCGCGCGCGGCGAGGAGACCTACATCGGCACGGTGGGCGGCCGGAAGATCGAGAACGAGCTGGCGGGGAACATCGCCGACATCTGCCCGGTCGGAGCCCTGACCAGCGTGGACTTCCGTTTCGAGTCGCGCCCCTGGGAGCTCACGAACGTCAAGACGATCTGCACCCTCTGCTCCAAGGGGTGCAACACCGTCGCCGGCTTCCATCCGCGCCGGAACAAGGTCCTCCGCGTCACGGCGCGGGAGAACATGGACGTGAACCAGTGGTGGATCTGCGACCGCGGTCGCGGGCAGTTCCACAGCGTCCACGACGTGGTGCGGATCAGTACGCCGATCTACCGCTCGCGGACCCGGGGGGCCGCCGCGCGGCCGGTGGCCTGGGCCGACGCGATCGCCCAGGTCGCGGGCGCCATCAAGGATGCGGTCGCGCGCCAGGGAGCCGATTCGGTCGGCGTGATCTCCTCGGCCGAGCTCTCGAACGAGGAGCTGTTCCTGGCCGGGAGGATCTTCGGTCCGGACGGACTCGGGCTTTCCAACTTCGACTTCCCCGAGCGGCCGCAGCCGCCGGTGGTCTATCCCAAGTTCACGATCGAAGGGGACAAGAACCCCAACACGCGCGGCGCGCGCCTTCTCGGCGGCACCGCGGGGAAGCGCGGTCGCTCGGTCAAGGAGATCCTCACCGCGGCGGCCGAGGGGCGGATCGGCGTGCTCCTCTTCCTGCGCGGCGGAGCGCCCGAGACCTTCGGCGACGCGGCGCTCGTGGCGCGCGCGCTCGACCGGGCCGGCCTCGTGGTCGTGATGGACTTCGTGGCCTCGGCCGTGGCCGACCTCGCCGACTGGGTGCTGCCGGGCGTCTCCCATTTCGAGAAGGACGGCACCTACGTCAATTCTCAGGGGCGCGTGCAGCGCGCCCGGAAGGTGTTCACGCTGCGCGGCGACACCCGCGAGGACTGGCGGGTGCTCCAAGACCTGGGTTCCGCCCTGGGCGTGCTTCACGAGAACGATCCCTCGCCCGAGATGATCTTCGCCCGCATCGCCCGCACCGTGCCCGCGTTCACGGGCCTCTCGTATTCGGCTCTGGGGGACCGGGGTGCGCCGCTCGACACCGAGGCGGCGAACGTCGCCGTGGGGTAGCGCCCCGCGGCGCCGCGAGCTTCTTCGCGCGCTCCCCAAGACCGACCTCCACGTCCACCTCGACGGCTCGCTGCGCCCGGCCACGCTCCTCGAGCTGGCGGCCGCGCAGGGAGCCAAGCTTCCGTTTCGCACGCCGCGCGAGCTCTCGGCCGCTTTCGCCCGCCTCGCCTCCGGAGTCAGCCTTCCCGAATACCTGAAAGCGTTCGACTGGACCCTGGCCGTCCTGCAAGACCGCGCCTCCCTCGAGCGCGTCGCCTTCGAGCTGGCCGAGGACGCGTTCATGGAGAACGTCCGGTACATGGAAGTGCGCTATTGCCCCGCGCTCCACACCCGGAAGCGCCTCACGATGGAGGAGACGGTGGAGGCGGTGCGGGCGGGGCTTCGCCGGGCCGAGCGGGCGACCGGGATCCGGACCGGAACCATCGTCTGTGGAATACGGCACCTCAGCCCGCGGCTCTCGGTGCGCCTCGCCGACCTGGCCTCGACCTACTACGGCAAGGGGGTCGTCGGCTTCGACCTCGCCGGGGCGGAGAAGGACTATCCGGCCAAGGCCCACCGCCGCGCGTTCGACCACGTGAAGAAACGGCACGTCAATATTACCGTCCACGCGGGAGAGGCCTTCGGCGCGGCGAGCATCGACCAGGCGCTGCGCTACTGCGGCGCCCACCGGATCGGCCACGGCACCCGCCTCCGCGAGGATCCCGACGTCCTCGCCTTCGTCCGGGACCATCGGATCCCGCTCGAGATGTGCCTGGTCTCGAACGTCCAGACCGGCGCCGTCCGGAGCCTGGCCAGCCACCCCTTCGGCCGCTATCTCAAGGCGGGGCTCCGAGTCACGGTGAACACCGACAACCGCCTCGTCTCCTCCACGACCATGACGGACGAGCTCGAGCGCGCGGTCAGCACCTTCCGGCTGACGCCGGCCGACGTCCGCTCCGTGCTGATCAATGGATTCAAATCGGCGTTCCTGCCGTATGAAGAGAAGGGAGCGCTGCTCCGGCACGCTCTTCGCGACATGGATCGAATTCTGGAAGAAGCGCGCTCGGCCGGGGGCGAACCCTCGCGCGACCTTCTGTGAGAAGGCGCATCTAATGGAACCGAGCGGAGCTGGCGAGAGACCGTGCCCGCTTGATCGTCCGCTTCGAGGAGCATAAGATGATCAACGTGAGGACCAACCGATGAGCCACATGGGACGTACCTCCGGTCCGCTCAACTCCCTGGCCGGGCGTCTGAGCCCGGTCCCCATCCTCCAGGTTGCCACCGGTTTCTGGGCGAGCCAGGCCCTCCTGACCGCCGTGGACCTCCGCGTGTTCACCAGCCTGTTCGGCGGCGCCAAGTCGGCTGCCGAATTGTCAGGTGAGCTCGGCGCGGACCCCAACGCCCTCGAGGCCCTCCTCGACGCGAACTGCGCCCTGGGCTTCCTGCAGCGCAACGGCGACCGCTACCGGAACACCGAGGTGTCGAACGCCTTCCTGGTCGAGGGCTCGCCCGGCTCCTACGTCGACCTCGTCCGCTTCATGAGGCAGCCGCTCTTCGGCGTCTGGCAGGCCCTGCGCGACACGGTGAAGAGCGGCGATTCGCCCGTTCCTCCCGAGGCGATGGACCCGACGGAAGTCGAGCTGGCGCGCGCGTTTCACAACGGCGCCTACGCCACCATGATGCGCGTCGCCGAGATCCTGGACCTCGAATTCAGTGGCTTCTCGCGGATCGTCGAGCTGGGCGGCCACAGCGGCGCGGGCTCCCTCTGTCTCGCGCGCCGCTACCCGCAGCTCCAGGCCACCATCCTCGACCGGGCGCCGTTTCAGCCGCTGGCCGAGGAGTTCATCCAGTCGACGAAGCTGGAGGACCGGGTCCGCTTCCGCGCCGGCAACCCCGACGAGGGGTGCCCGGGGGAGGAGGCCGACCTCGTGCTCCTGCCGCACATCCTCTCTCGCCGCAGCCGCGCCGCCATTCCCGGCATCCTCCAGGCCGTGCGCGCGTCGCTGCGTCCCGGCGGCGCCCTGATCGTCACCGAGTTCCTCCTCGAGGACGGCAAGGCCGAGCCTCGCGAGGCGGCGCTTTTCCGGCTGAACGTGGTGGCGAGCTACGGCTCCAAGAACGCCGGAGGGCTCACCCGCTCCGATCTGGTCGGTCTCTTGAGCGACGCCGGATTCACCGACGTCGACATGGTGGGCCTGCCCATGTTCGGGATCACGGCGATCACCGCCACGCGGGGCTGATCGTGCGCATCGAGCGCTTCCCCGTCGGGCCGCTCGACAACAACCTCTACCTGCTCACACCCGATCCGTCCCGCGAGCGCTCCGGCACGGACGCGATCCTCGTGGATCCGTCGCTCGAGAGCCTGGACACGCTCCGCGCCATCCAGGCGCGCGGGATCACGGTGAAGCGGATCCTGCTCACGCACGCCCACATCGACCACATCCTCATGGCCAAGCCGTTCCGCGACGCGACCGGCGCGCCCGTCTGGCTGCACGAGGGGGACCGCACGCTGTACGAGCTGGGTCCCGTTCAGGCGGAGCAGATGGGGCTTCCGTGGCCGGGCACCGCGCCGATCGATCATTGGATCGAGGACGGCGAGGACTGCGGCCTTCCCGGCATCGACGTGAAGGCGATCCACACGCCGGGGCACTCCCCCGGCAGCGTGACCTTCGTCACCCCCGCGGGGCTCGTGGCGGGGGACGTGCTCTTCCGCGAGTCGGTGGGACGCGTGGATCTTCCGGGCGGCGACTGGGAGACGCTGGTCCGCTCGATCCGGGGACGCCTGTTCGCCTACGACCGCGGCACGACCGTCTACCCGGGACACGGCCCCACCACCACCATCGGCCACGAAATGAAGGTCAACCCGTTCGTCGGCGCGTCGGCAACCCTGCAGGCGTAGCGTAGACGACGGGGCCGCCCGCGGAGCCAACGACGAGCGACCTCGAACGGCTGCTCTTTCCGAGCGCCCTCTACCGCGATTTCATGAACGATTTCGCGCGGGTGCGCCTGTTCTATCCCTGCGACTTCCGCGATCCGGCGGCCGCCGTGGCCGCCGCGCGCGCGCGCGACTATCCGGAAGCGCGCCGCGCGAAGACCGCGTCGATCCTGGCGCGCCAGGCCGAGACGTGGGGCGTCCTCGACGCCTCGCGCGAGGCGCTCGCGCGCTTCGCCCGCGCCGATTCGGTCGCCGTCGTGTCGGGGCAGCAGCCGGGACTGTTCGGCGGGCCGCTCTACACCCTCTACAAGATGCTGACCGCGGCGAACCTCGCCCGCTCCATCGAAGCCGCGACCGGCGTCGTCGCCGTGCCCGTGTTCTGGATCGCCTCCGACGATCACGATTTCGAGGAGGTCCGCTCGACGTTCGTGAGCGACGGGGCCGAGGAGCCGACGCCGCTCGCCTACCCGGCCGAAGCGGCGCCTCGCGGGGTCTCGGTGTCGCGGGTCCGGTTCGGCCCAGCCGTGGAGGCGCTGGTGCGCTCGGCGGAATCGGTCGTGCCTCCCTCGCCCTTTCGCGAATCGGTGCTCGCGAGGCTGCGGGCGGCGTATGCGCCGGGGCGCGGCTTCTCCGAGGCGTTCGCGCGCTTCCTGGCGCCGCTCGCCGCGGAGCTCGGGGTGCTGCTGTTCGAAGCCTCCGACGAGGAGGCGAAGGCCGCGGCGCTTCCGGTGTTCGAGCGCGAGGTGGGGCTCGGGGGCGGGAGCTCGGCCGTGGCGAAGGAGCGCGGCGAGGCGCTGGAGAAAGCCGGCTACCACGCGCAGATCGCGCGGGCCGGAAACGAGCTCAATCTCTTCTGGCACGGGCGCGAGCGGGAGGCGGTCCGCGTGACCGAGGCGGGCGGATTCCGGCTCGCGGTGAGCGGGCAGGAGCTCTCGGGGTCGAAGCTGCTCGCCCTGATCCGGAACCGCCCGGCCGACGTGAGCCCAGGCGTGCTGCTCCGGCCGCTCATGCAGGACCATCTCTTCCCGACCGCCGCCTACGTCGGCGGTCCGGCCGAGGTGGCCTACTGGGCGCAGGTGAACGCGCTCTATCCGCTGTTCGACCTGGAGCCTCCGGCGGTGGCGCCGCGCGCCGGGGCAACGCTCCTCGAGGCGAAGGTGGCGCGCGTCCTGGATCGCTTCCACCTCGACTGGCGGGCGCTGGCTGGCGATCCCGAGACCGCGGTGCAGGCGGGACTGCGCGCGCTCCTGCCGGAGGATTTCGGGACGCTCTTCGAGCGCGAGCGGGGCGAGCTGGAGGCGGTGCTCGAGCGGCTCCGCTCGGCGGTCACGCAGTTCGACCCCTCGCTCGAGGCGGCCGTGACCACGGCGGGGCACCGGATCGAGCGCGAGACCGAGGGGCTGGAGAAGAAGCTGATGCACGTCTGGAAGCGGCGCCAGGAGGAATCGGTGCAGCAGATCCGCCGCGCGCACGGTCATCTCTTCCCGCGCGGGCATCTCCAAGAGCGCACGGTATCGCTCCTGGGCTACGCCGCGCGGTACGGTCCGGCGCTGGTCGCGCGCCTGCGTGAATCGCTGGGCGCGCCGGGCAGCCACACGCTGATTCCGCTGGGGGTATCGGAAGAATGAAGATCGGGATCACCTGCTATCCGACGCACGGCGGCTCGGGCGTGGTCGCGACCGAGCTCGGGATGGAGCTCGCCAAGCGCGGGCACGAAGTGCACTTCATCTCCTACCAGGTCCCGTTCCGCCTGAAGCCCGACCAGGACAACGTCTACTTCCACGAGGTGCAGATCACCACGTATCCGCTGTTCCAGTACCCGCCCTACACGCTCGCGCTCGCGGCGAAGATGGCGGAGGTCGCGGACGAAGCGGAGCTGGACGTGCTGCACGCGCACTACGCCATCCCGCACGCCATCTGCGGCTACCTCGCCCGGCAGATCGCGAAGTCCACCAAGCTCCGCATGGTGACCACGCTCCACGGCACCGACATCACGCTGGTGGGCAGCGACACCTCGTTCCGCGGCCTGACCACGTTCGGCATCGACCAGAGCGACGGCGTGACCGCGGTCTCGGAGTTCCTGAAGCGGAAGACCATCGAGGTCTTCACCCCGCGCCAGGCGATCCGGGTGATCCCGAACTTCGTGGACACCGAGCGCTACGCCCCGCGCGCCTCCAGCGACTGCCGCCGCGAGCGGTACGCGAAGAAGGGGGAGCGCATTCTCGTCCACATCTCGAACTTCCGGCCGAGCAAGCGCGTCTCCGACGCCGTGCGCGTCTTCGCGGCGGTGCGCCGCGAGGTGCCCGCGGTGTTGCTCATGGTCGGCGACGGCGTGGAGCGCTCGCAGAGCCGCGAGGTGGCGGTCGAGCTGGGGGTGGAGCGCCACGTCCGCTACCTGGGGCAGATGGACGCGGTCGAGGACGTGCTCGGCTGCGGCGACCTCTTCCTGCTCCCGAGCGAGCACGAGAGCTTCGGCCTCGCCGCGCTGGAGGCGATGTCGAGCGGCGTTCCGGTGATCGGCACCACCGCCGAGGGGCTGCCGGAGCTGATCCGCCCCGGCGAGACCGGCTACCTGCTACCGGTGGGGGACGTCGAGGGGATGTCCCGCCGCGCGATCGAGGTCCTGAGCGACGCCAGGAAGCACGAGGCGATGGCCGCCGCCTCGCGGCGCATCGCCGTCGAGAAGTACGAGGCGAGCAGCGTCATCCCCCTGTACGAAAACTTCTACGCCGAAACGCTGGGTCTGCCGCCGAGGATGCCGGCCCACCTGGCCCCGCCGGAAGGACTCGCGTAGTCCCGATCACCGGCGGTTGCGGCTCGCCCGCCTGGATGTCGAAGGTGGAATCGGCCCCGGCCGCGACCGAGTCGATGGACGCGACCTGTGCATACGCGTCCCCGCCCACAATCTCGTAGACCCAGATGCGATGGTACAGCCCGCTCTGCACGACGAGGTGGAACGCTCCGCTCGCGTCGGTCTTAGAGGTCGCGTAGGTATAGGTCGGACTCCCTTGAGAAGCTCGGACAATGGCCCCATCGACGGGACTGCCGTCACTCGCGCGACGCACGACTCCGGTCCAGGTCGTTCCGGAGAGGTCGAAATCAAACGAGGCGTCGCCCGTGATCGACACGTTCCCGAGCGCGCGACCCATGATCTCGCTCGACGGCGCCTCCACGGCGAAGCGGTACGTACCGGGCGTCAGGTAAAGCGTCGCGGTACCCGTTGCATCGGTCGTGGTGGTCAGAAATCCCGGTCTCCCTCCAGCATGGACGAAAGCATTGGGGACGGGCTGGCCGTCCTGTCCGGTCACGTGAATGGTCACGGCATTTCCGGAGAAGGCGAGCTCGATCGTCGTATCGGCGGAGACCGTCACGTACCCAAGATTCTTGGGGAGGTACCCGAAGCCGGGGCCGGTCAGATCCAGCTGGACGTTGTACGTTCCCGCGGGCACGAAGACCTCCCGCTCGTCGCCCTCCAGCCGGAACTTCTGATCCCAGATGTAACCCAGGTAAACGTCGGGCCAGATGGTCCCCGTCAGGGCGGATACGGGTTGACCGCCCGCGATCGAGGGGTGGATCGCGAGGCGTACATAGTCGAACCGGTGATCCAGCCGAAGCCCGGCGCGGCCCACCGCCTGCGAGAGGAGCAGGACCGGGGCGTAGGCGCTGAATGCCGGGGGGGTGATGAAGACGTCATACCGCCCTTCGGGGATCGAACCGGAGAACGTTCCCGCCACGTTGGTCACGAGGTGGTAGTACGCCGGGTAGGTCCCCCTGGCTCGAGGAGCGAGGTCCACGAAGTCGACGTAGACGGCCTGGATCGCATGTCCTTCCCGATCCAGGATCGTACCGGAGACTCCGACCACCGCCCGTGGCGCGGTCGGCATGTCCGCGCAGGACGTGAGGAGCGGTGAGAGCAGGATGAGCGCTGCGACCCAGGGAACGCGCATCAGAACCTCGCCAGGAGCCCGGCTCCGAACGTTCGAATCTGCGCCATGGAACGGTCCGACACCGTGAGCCGCTCGCCGGTGGGCGCATACGTGATGTAGCGGTTCCGGTACCAATCGATCGAGCCTTCGCCGAACAGGGCGAATCGGTCCCTCACGTTCCACTCCACGCCGACCCCGCCCGTGAGCGTGCCTCCGGAAGCGTCGGGCGTGTCTTCGAAATCGAAGAGCACTCCGCCGAGGCCGCCGATCGCGTACGGGCGGAGCCTGCCCGACAGCGGGCGAACCTGGACCAGCGTTCGGACGGAAATGACCCGCGTGAACGCGTTCGTGGTCGTTCGCGTCGGCGTCGTGTACACCGCATCCATGAACAGGGCTGCGTGCCGGCCCAGATCAAGTCCCACACGTCCTCCGGCCGCGAACTCGGAAGACAGGTCGAGGCGGCTCTCGAACGATCGTCCGCCGGCGAACAGGGCGAGTTGCAGCGGCCGACCGGGCTGGGCGAGCGCGGAAGCCGTCCAAGCGGCCCAGAGTACGGTCGCGAAGAGTGTCCGAAGCGGGCGCGTCATGGCCGCCTCCACCTTGAAGACGGCGGTGGGGCCGTCATCGAGAGCGGGCCGGCCGAAACGATCTCCGATCCGGGCTCCAGGTAGATATCGAACGTCGAGTCGGCTCCCGCCTCGACGGAGAACGGCGTTGCGTGATAGGACCCATTCCCCACATACGTCTGGATCTGATAGACCCCGCCGGTGCGGACGACGAGTTGGAATCTTCCGGTCGCGTCCGAGCTGGCGCTCGCGCTGGCTGCGTAGCCCCCCTCCGTGGCGAACACGCGAGCGCCCGCGACGGGAGTGGAGTCGCTTGCCAGCCGCACGAACCCGCTCCAGCGGGTGCCGGAGAGGTCGAAATCAAGCGTCATGGGAGAACTCACCGGGATCACCGCCTGCCGGCTCGCGATGAACGAGAGCGCGTCCGGAGGCATGACCCGGATCAGGTACGAGCCCGTCGGGACCCGGATCTCGTAGTGCCCGTTCAAATCGGTCCCCTGGGTCACGGTTGCGTGCTCGGAGCTGGCGTAGATCTCCGCTCCCGCAAGGGGGCCGCCCCCCGGACCCGTGACGATGCCGGTGACCACGTTCCCGTCGATCGCCACGTCGAGCGTGGTGTCTCGGGACACCGAAAGCTCGACGAGAATCTCCGGGAGCCCCAAGACACCGTACCCCGGCCGGAAGTGGAAGTCGTAGGAGCCTGCCGGCAGAAGGACGGAGTAATGGCCGGACTCCACCCGCGGCTGAGCCAGCGTGGTCCCGGATGCGTAGACCTCGGCTCCCGGCAGCGTGGTGCCGTTCGGACCCGTGAGGGCCCCGGTCACCCAGTACCCCGTGAACCGGTAATCGAGGCGGCGGCGGTCCTTCGAGATCTCCCGATCCCGGACCACCGCGTCGGCGAAGCCCAGGGCGTGAACGTAGACGTCGTAGCGGGCCTCGCTCACGTCGATCCGGTAGTGGCCGCTCGCGTCGGTAACCGCCGAGCCCCCGTACGGGATCAATCGGGATCGCGCCTGGAACGAGATGTAGGCATTCGAAACCGGATTGCCGTCCCGATCCTGGATCAGACCGGTGACCGTGACCCGTTCCCCCGGCGCGGTCGGCATCGTCCCGCAGGAGATCGCGCTCATCGCGACCCACGCGATGCACGTCAAGGTGCGCGTGAAGGTGCGCATGTCAGAACTCCACTCCGAATCCCCCGACGAGGGATTCGTTCCAGGTGGTGGTCCGGTCGGCGGAAAGGGTCGGTTCGCCGAAGTCGGAAGTCTCGATCGATCGAATCCGCGACATTTCGCCTTTGCCCTCGACGAACAGAACGGTCCGCCCCATCCGGCAGCGCACGCCGCCTCCGAGAACCAGGACTCCGGCCGCCGTGCCCGCCGCGTTGTCGAACGAGTAGAGCACCCCGCCCGCGCCGACGACCGCGTACGGGGCGACACGGGTTCGGAGCGCGTCGATCTGGACCAGCATCCGCAGGGAGTACACGTCGGCCGCGGCGGTCGCATTCGCTTTCTGGAGCGGATTGGAGTAGGACAGGTCCGTCCAGAGCGTGACGAAGTCGCCCATCCCGACGCCGGAGCGCGCCCCGACGGTCGCTTCGTCCCGAAGGCCCCGATCGTTATCGAATGAACACGCGCCGCCCGTGGCGGCCACGATCAGGGGGTGGCGTAGGTAGGCGTCTGCTGAAGCGGGCCACAGGAACCCGGCAAACCCCAGGGCCGCGACGAAGGCGGCGAGGGGAAGGAAGCGCATGAAATGGTTTCCCGGGGGGCGCATCCAAATCCAGGAGCGGGGTGGGCGGCGCACGGCTGCGGTCTCCAGCCCGCGATCGCGCGGGCGCGGGTCTTGTGGGTGGGGGATGATCCGTGTACCATCCGAAGCTACGCCCGGGATCAAGGCCCTGCAACCGACAAGAACACAGTCGGATACCTACTTTTGGGTACCCATCATGACGCGACGTGAACGGATTCGAGCCACGCTGGCGGGCCAGTCCACGGACCGGCCTCCCGTCTCCCTTTGGCGCCACTTCTACGACCGCGAGGGTTCCTCCGAGGACCTTTTCCACGCAATGGTGCAATTCCAGGAGACTTACGACTGGGATCTCATGAAGGTGAACCCCCGCGCCTCGTATCACGTCGAGGACTGGGGCGTGCGCACGCAGCGGCCGGGGACCGGACCGCTCGACAAGCCCAAGGTGGTCCAGAGCGTCATCAAGAAGCCTGAGGACTGGGACCGGATCCGCCCCCTGGACGTCACGAAGGGCGTCCTCGGCGAGCACCTCGATGCCGAGGAGCGGATCGCCGCGCGGGTGCAGGGCGAGGTGGACTGGGTGATGACGGTGTTCAACCCGATCTCGATCGCGGCCGACCTGGTCTACGACGACGCGATGTTCGTCGAGCACCTGCGCCGCCACGGCGAGCGCGTCCACGGAGCGCTTCGCGCCATCACCGAGACCTTCGCCGCGTTCACCCGCGAGACGATGGCGCGCGGCGCGTCGGGGATCTTCTTCGCGACCACCGACTGGGGGAACGACACGCGGATCGACCGGGAAACGGTCGAGGAGTTCGGGCGCCCCTACGATCTCCGCGTGCTGGCCGAGGCCTCGGCCGCGCCGCTCAACATTCTTCACGTCTGCGGCCCGGGCGCCTACCTGCGCGAGCTGGACGACTATCCGGTGCAGGTCCTCTCGTGGGATGCCCACGAGAAGGGGAATCCCTCGATCCGCGCCATGCGCGGCGTCACCGAAAAGACCCTGCTGACGGGCATCAGCCATGAGGGGACGTTCGTGAACGGTCCCGCGAAAGCGCTGGAGGACGAGGCGCGCGCCGCCGTGGCCGAATCCGGCGGGACGCGCTTCATCCTGGGGCCCGGCTGCGCGGTACCGGCGGCTGCTCCGCAGGAGCACTACGCCATCGTTCGGGAGGCCGCGCTCGCATGCGCCTGAGCGTCTTCAAGTCCAAGATCCACCGCGCCGTGGTGACCGAGGCCAACCTCAACTACGAGGGCTCGGTCACGATCGACGCCGACCTCATGGAAGCCGCCGACATCCTGCCGCACGAGCAGGTGCAGGTGCTCAACGTGAACAACGGGGAGCGCTTCGACACCTACGCCATCCGCGGCGCGCGGGGGAGCGGCGTGATCTGCCTGAACGGACCGGCCGCCCGCCTGGCGCAGGTGGGCGACAAGGTCATCATCCTCACCTACGCGTGGATGGAACGCGAAGAGCTGGAGCGGCACACGCCCCGCGTCGTCATGGTCGACGAGCGGAACCGGGCTCTCAAGACGGAGGCGGCCGGCGGGCGAGGCTCGCGGTGACGATCCGGCGTGCGGGCGCGCTCCTCGCGGCGCTCGCTTCCATCTCGATCGCTCTCGTTCCGGCGGCGTCGGCCAAGGGGCCCACGCCGGCTCCGAGCGCGAAGGCCGCGCCGGCGAGCCCGGCCCCGCCCGAGATCGACATCCTCACCATCGACGGCGCGATCCAGCCGATCACGGCGCAGGTCATCGTGCGCGCCATCGACGGCGCGGAGAAGCACGACCGTGAGATGCTGGTCGTTCGCCTCGACACGCCGGGCGGGCTGGACACCAGCATGCGCGAGATCATCAAGCGCATCCTGGTCTCGCGCGTCCCGGTCGTGATCTACGTCGCGCCCTCGGGTAGTCGCGCGGCGAGCGCCGGAACCTTCATCGCGATGGCCGCGCACGTCGCCGCGATGTCGCCGGGAACCTCGATCGGCGCCGCCTCCCCCGTGGGCCTGGGGGGAGGAATCACCGACACGACCATGGCGCACAAGGTCCGCAACGACGCCATCTCCTACATCCGCTCCCTGGCCGCTCAGCGCGGGCGGAACGTGGAATGGGCGGAGAAGGCGGTGCGCGAGGGAGGCTCGCTCCCCGAGAGCGACGCCCTGAAGATGCACGTCGTGGACCTGGTCGCGCGCGACGACGACGATCTCCTCCGCCAGCTCGACGGCTGGAAGGTCACGATCGGGGGGGAGACCCGCACGCTCCACACCCAGAACGCCGTGCGCCACCCCTTCGCGATGTCGTGGCGCCAGGGGCTGCTCTCCAAGATCGTCGATCCGAACGTCGCCTACATCCTGTTCATGCTCGGGTTCTACGGGCTGATCTTCGAGCTCTCGAGCCCCGGCTCCATCCTTCCCGGCGTCGTCGGGGGCATCTGCATCCTGCTCGCCTTCCTCGCCTTCCAGACGATCCCGATCAACATGACCGGCCTCGCGCTCATCCTGTTCGCGATGACGCTCTTCATCGTCGATCTGAAAGTCCCGACCCACGGAGTCCTGACCGCGGGGGGCATCGTGTCCCTCGTCCTCGGCTCGCTTCTACTGATCGGAGGGGATGCGGGCATGGCGCGGATCTCCTATTCGGTGATCGGCACGGTGGTCGCCGCCACCGTGGTCTTCTTCGTCTTCGTTCTTGGCGCGGCGATGCGGGCCCAGCGGCGGAAGCCGATGACCGGGCGCGAGGGGCTGGTCGGCGAGCGCGGCACCGCCCTCACCGACCTCGAGCCGAGCGGGCGGGTGTTCGTCCATGGCGCGTACTGGGAAGCGGAGTCCTCGGAGCACATCGAACGGGGCGCGGCGGTCGTCGTCGATCAGGTCGACGGCCTGCGGCTCCGGGTGCACAAAGCCTAGGAAGGAGCCGTGATGATCGGTTACCCGGTGTTGATCCTCGTCATCCTGGGAATCCTCCTCCTCACCAGCGCGATCAAGGTGCTGCGGGAATACGAGCGCGCCGTGGTCTTCCGCCTGGGGCGCGCCGTCGGCGCCAAGGGACCGGGCCTCATCTTCCTCATCCCGATCGTGGACAAGATGGTGCGGATCCCGCTCCGGACGGTGGCGATGGACGTGCCGCCGCAGGATGTGATCACGCGCGACAACGTGACGGTCAAGGTGAACGCGGTGATCTACTTCCGCGTGCTCGACGCCAACCGCGCCGTGCTCGAGGTGGAGAACTACCTCTACGCCACGTCGCAGATCGCCCAGACCACGCTCCGGAGCTCGCTGGGCGAGTCGGACCTGGACCAGCTCCTCTCCAATCGCGACGAGATCAACCTCAAGCTGCAGCAAGTGATCGACCGCCACACCGAGCCGTGGGGGATCAAGGTCAGCACCGTCGAGGTGAAGAACGTCGACCTGCCCCAGGAAATGCAGCGCGCCATCGCGCGCCAGGCCGAGGCCGAGCGCGAGCGCCGCGCCAAGGTGATCAACGCCGAGGGCGAGCTCCAGGCGTCCCAGAAGCTGATGGAGGCGGCGCGCGTCATCGCGCAGGAGCCGATCGCGCTTCAGCTCCGCTATCTCCAGACGCTCGCGGAGATCGCGACCGAGAACAATTCGACCACGGTCTTCCCGATTCCGATCGATCTCTTCGAGCCGATCCTCAAGGCGCGGGCCGCGGCGCTGACCGCGGGACCCCGCACGTGAGTCGATCCCGGTACGACGTCGCCATTCTCGGCGCCGG
>DASQJL010000132.1 GCA_035631035.1 Candidatus Binatia bacterium
GGGCGGGTGTCGGGGGTCGGGGGGTCCGGGGGTCCCAGACGGCCTCGGGGCAGGAGCTTCCCTTCGTCGTCGCGGACCTCCGGACCTCCGGACCTCCGGATTTCCGGACCCCTCGACCCCCGGACCCCCGCTTACATTTCCCCCATGCCCGACGCCACCCGCATCCCGGTCATCGTCTCGGCCGCTCGGACGCCGATCGGCAAGTTCCTCGGCTCCCTCTCCAGCCTTTCCGCGCCGGAGCTCGGCGCGGTCGCGATTCGTGCCGCGCTCGAGCGCGCCGGCATCGAAGGTGGCGAGGTGCAGGAAGTGATCATGGGCAACGTCATCCAGGGCGGGGTGGGGCAGGCTCCCGCGCGACAGGCGTCGCTCAAGTCGGGAATCCCGGCCACCGTCAGCGCCGTTACCATCAACAAGGTGTGCGGATCGGGGCTCAAGGCGGTCATGCTCGCCGCGCAGGCGATCAAGGCCGGCGATGCCGACGTGATCGTCGCGGGCGGCATGGAGTCGATGTCGAACGTGCCCTACCTGCTCCCGAAGGCGCGCACCGGCTATCGCCTGGGCAACGGCGAGCTGGTGGACGGCGTCGTGTACGACGGCCTCTGGTGCGCGTTCAAGAACCATCACATGGGCAACTCGGCCGAGTTCATCGCGAAGAAATTCGGCGTCACGCGCGAGGACCAGGACCGCTTCTCGGTGGACAGCCACAAGAAGGCGGTCGCCGCCCAGAAGGAGGGCGCGTTCAAGGACGAGATCGTCCCGGTGCTGATCCCCCAGAAGAAGGGGGAGCCCAAGTGCTTCTGCCAGGACGAGCGGCCGCGCCCCGACACGTCGATGGAGACGCTGGGGAAGCTCCGCCCAGCCTTCGACAAGGAGGGCACGGTCACGGCGGGGAATGCTCCGGGCCTGAACGACGGCGCCTCGGCGGTCGTGGTGATGTCCGAAGCCGCGTTGAAGCGCACCGGGGCCAAGGCGATGGCGCGCATCAACGGCTACGCCACGGGCGGCGTCGCTCCCGAGATGATCTTCTACGCCCCGGTGA
Source organism: Candidatus Binatia bacterium (assembly GCA_035631035.1). NCBI lineage: Bacteria > Candidatus Binatota > Binatia (SeqCode) > Binatia bacterium. The sequence goes on from DASQJL010000132.1 coordinate 1,040, forward strand.
TCGCCGTTCGGAAGCTGGCCGAGAAGCTCGGGCGGAAGACGAACGAGTGGGATCTGATCGAGGCGAACGAAGCGTTCGCGGCGCAGGCGATCGTGGACGCGAAGGAGCTGGGTTGGGATCCGGAGCGGCTCAACGTGCGCGGCGGGGCCGTGGCGCTGGGGCATCCGATCGGAGCCTCGGGCGCGCGGGTGCTCACGACGCTCCTCTACGCCATGCGCGACAAGAAGGCCAAGACCGGTCTCGCGACCCTCTGCCTGGGCGGCGGCAACGCCGTGGCGCTCAGCGTGGAGGCCGTATGACTCCCGCTTCAGGTCCGGCGCCAAGCCCGGCCGCGACAGGCGCCGCAAGCAAGGCGGCTACCGTCTCGGCGCGCCCTGTCGTCGTGGCCGGCGCCGGCACCATGGGGAACGGCATCGCCCAGACCTTTGCGGCCGCGGGTCATCGCGTTCTCCTGCTCGAGGCCAATGCGGCCGCGCTGCAGCGCGGCATGGGCACGATCACGAAGAGCCTCGGAAAGCTGGTCGAGAAGGGCAAGCTGACGATGGACGCCCGCGACGAGGCGCTCGCGCGCATCGCGACCGAGAGCGCCGACTTCCCGACGGGCGACTGCGTCATCGCCGTCGAGGCGGTGCCCGAGAAGCTGGAGATCAAGCGCGAGGTGCTGCGCATGCTCGACGGGATGCTCCCGGCGGGCGCGATCCTCGCCACGAACACCTCCTCCATCTCGATCACCGAGCTGGCGGCCGGCACGAGCCGCCCCGCACGCTTCGTCGGCATGCACTTCATGAATCCCGTCCCCTTGATGCCGCTGGTCGAAGTGGTGCGCGGCCTCGATACCACCGAGGCGACCGTGGCCGAGACGCTGGAGCTTGCGAAAGCCCTCGGCAAGACGCCGGTCGTGGTCTCCGACCGGCCCGGCTTCGTCTCCAATCGCGTGCTCCTGCCGATGATCAACGAGGCGGCGTTCGCGCTGATGGAGGGGGTGGCCGACCGCGAGGCGATCGACACCGTCATGAAGCTGGGGATGAACCATCCGATGGGGCCGCTGGCGCTGGCCGATCTCATCGGCATCGACGTCTGCCTGGACATCATGAACGTGCTCCATCAGGGATTCGGCGACAGTAAGTACCGTCCCTGTCCGCTGCTCAAGAGCATGGTCGCGGCCGGGCGGCTGGGTCGAAAGACGGGGCGGGGGTTCTACGACTACGCGACCTGACGGCCGCGCCCGCCGATGAATTTCGAACCGACCGAAGAGCAGGAAATGCTCCGGTCGTTCGCGCGCGAGTTCGCCCAGGGCGAGATCGTGCCGCGCGCGCACGAGATCGAGACTTCCGCGTCCTTGCCGGACCCGCTCCGGCAGGCGCTCCGCGAGAACAACTTCTTCTCCCTGCTGATCCCCGAGGAGTTCGGCGGCTCCGCCGTGGGGTACGTCTCCTACGCGATGATCCTCGAGGAGCTGGCGCGCGCGTCGGCCGCCGTGGCGATCACGGTCTCGGTGCACAACTCCGTCACGGCGGGGCCGATCCAGAGCTTCGGAAGCGAGGCCCAGCGAAAGAAGTGGCTCCCGCTCCTGGCCCAGACGCACCTCGGCGCCTTCGCCTTGACCGAGCCCGGCTCGGGGTCTGACGCGGCCGCGCTCACCACCCGGGCCTGCCGGGACGGGGAGAGCTACGTCCTGAACGGGCAGAAGACCTTCGTCACCAACGGGAAGTACGCGGACCTGTTCCTGGTGATGGCGCGCACCAGCCCGGATCAGAAGCACCGGGGGATCAGCTCCTTCCTGGTCGAGCGGGAGTCGCCCGGGCTCCGGATCGGTAAGGAGATCCAGAAGATGGGGCTGCACGGCTCGGACACGGTGGAGCTCTTCTTCGAGGACTGCAGGGTCCCGGCCGAGAACCGCCTGGCCGAGGAGGGGTATGGATTCCGGGTGGCCATGACCTCGCTGGACGCCGGACGG
>DASQJL010000133.1 GCA_035631035.1 Candidatus Binatia bacterium
GGCACCAGCCGCTCCAGCACGCGCCCGACGTCGTCCATCACGTCGGGGTCGTACCCTTCGTTCACGCAGACGCCGGCCGTGGTGTGCGGAACGCTCACGATCAGGAGGCCGCTCTGCCCCTCGAGCAGCGATGCCGCTTCCGCCCTGATCCGCTCGGCGAGGGGCACGAACTGCGTCCGCTCCCGCGTCTCGACACGTAGCCTCCGGCCGGCGGCCATGCGCTACGGACCTCCGGCGGCGCCGCGGGCCGCGTCGGTCGGCGGCGGGATCTCGGTGAAGGGCACGTCCACGACGTCGCTGCGGTCGAGCGGGGGCATGCTGCCCGGTGCGCGGGCGCGGCGCGACCCGGGCCGGCGCGAGCCGCCCACGTGGCCCGGGAGCGGTCCCGGATCATCGCCGGGCGCGCCGAAGGTCCCGCCGCGGGAGCGCTGCCCGAAGAGACGGCCCAGGAAGAAGAGCAGGAGCGTGAGCCAGAGGCGGAGGATCAAGCGAAGCATGAATGCGACTCCCTACCGGGCCGGCGCGCAGGAGTTCACGGCGCACGGCCCTCGGGCCGAAGTCTATCGTCCGGCTGGGACGCGGACCAGCGGCAGCGCCCGCTCGGTCAGCTCGGCGAGCGGGAGCCGGTTCAGGTCGGGCAGCGCCTGGAAGATCCGGATGCGGCGCTCGACCAGCTGGTCCTCGCGCTTGGCGGCGAAGAAGGTCCCCTTGTTCGTGAGCACGTCGCGCTCGAAGAAGGTCGGGAGCGGATAGTGTCGGCGCTCCTGCGCGGGGATGTGGTTCTCGAGCAGGTAGCGGCGCTCCTTCACCTCTTCGGGAGGCATCGCCTCGTCGGCCGGGAGCGGCGTCAGCACCTGGTAGTCGCGGAGCGCCAGGAACTCGGTCCAGACGTCCAGGCTGGCCACGCCGCCGTTGGGCGTCGTGAAGAAGGTGAAGAAGGGGCTGATCTCCCGCGAGAGGCCCGTGTCCTCGCCCAGGATCAGGGCGAGCCGGGTCAGGCGGGAGAGCCCGCAGATCCCGCGCACCTCGGGAACGGCCCGGGTGTCGGAGAACCAGTAGAGCAGCGCGAGAAAGTCCGCCCGGCTGAGCGGACCGCGCGCCGAGATATCGGCCTGCGGGATTCCGGTGCTCACGTACCCTCCTCTAGCTCGATGCGCGCGCCCGCGGCGGACCCACGTCGATGTTTCCGTTCGTGGTCTGCAGCTCGATCCGGACGCCGCCTCCCCCGATCGTACCCTGAATGCTCTTCGAGGTGATGGAGCCTTGTGTCGCTAGCTTGTAATTGATGTTGACGCGGCCATTTGTAGTCCTGGCCTCAAGGTTCGCATGAACCTCGCGCGGCAGCGCCAGCTCGATGTTCCCGTTCGTCGTCCCCATCTGCATTGCGCCGCGCGGCGGCAGCGCCGACATCTCCACGGCGATGCTCCCGTTGGTGGTCGCCGCGTCGGCCGCGCCCTCGATGCGGGCCAGCCGGACCTCGCCGTTGGTGGTGCGCGCGCTCAGCGACCCGCGCACCGAGCTCGCCTCCACGTCTCCGTTGGTCGTCGCGATATCCACCTTCCCCTGCACCGCCCGCACGCGGATCGCGCCGTTCGTGGTGCTCAGGTCGAGCGAAGTCTCGCGCGGGACTTGCAAGTAATAGTGGATGTTCGCCGAGCGCACCCCGTGGCCGATCAGGTCCCAGAACCCGACCACTTTCTGCTTCCTCGGGTAGATGCTCTCGATGTGGATCTCACCCGGATGCACCGCGACGTCGGCCTTGAGATCGCGGAGCAATTCGGCCGCCTGCCGGTCGTCCGCGGCGCGCACCTCGCGCGTGATCTGCACCCGGACGTCAGGGCGGTCCCACGCTTCGACGACGATCCGGCCGTTGGTGCTCTCGATGACGATGTCGCCGCCGGCCGGGAACGGGAACACCTTCTCGCTCACATTGCGCAGGTGCGCGGCGCCCGCGGGCGACGCGATCGAAAGCGCCGCCACGGCGCAGGCCGCGATCCCCGCAGCCGCGAACCTCATTCTCGGTCTCATGGCCACCCTCCTGAACCGGTCCGAACGCTGGAACTCCGCATTCTCTTTACGGATCGGCCCTCCGGAAGGTTCCGCTCTCACGCGCCGAAGCGCACTTCACGAAGCCACGTTCAGACGCTGAAGCGGATATTCACCACGTCGCCGTCACGGACTCTATAGTCTCGCCCCTCGGTCCGCAAGAGGCCCTGCTCCCGTGCTTTAGGCATCCCGCCCGACTTCGCCAGGTCGTCGTAGGCGATCACTTCGGCCCGGATGAATCCGCGCTCCAGGTCGCTGTGGATGGCGCCCGCCGCCTCGGGGGCCAGGGAGCCGTCCCGCACCGTCCAGGCCCGGACCTCGTCCGGGCCCACGGTGAAGAAGGAGATGAGGCCGAGCGTGGCGTAGGAGAGGCGGATCATCCGCGTCAGTCCCGGCTCCTGGATGCCCAGCACCGACATGAACTCCCGGGCGTCCTCGTCGGAGAGCTGGACCAGCTCCGCCTCGGTCTTGGCGGAGAGGGCGATCACGGGCGTCGCCTCGGCGCCGAAGCGCGCGGCGACCGGTGCGACCAGCGCGGCTTCCCCATTCTTCAGGCTCGCATCGTCCGCGTTCACGACGACGATCCAGGGGCGCATGCTCAGAAGCTGGAAGCCGCGGAGCGCGCGCTCCCCCGCCTTGGAGAGCCCGGCCATGCGCGCGGGGCGCTCGCTCTCGAGCGCCGCGCGCACCGCTTTCAGCGCGTCGTATTCGTTCGGATCCTCGGGCTTCTTCCCCACCTTGACCGCCTTCTCGATCCGCTCCAGCCGGCGCTCCACGAGCGCCAGGTCCTCGAGGATCAGCTCGCTCAGGAGCCAGCCCGCGTCGCGCGCGGGATCCACGCTTCCCTGGAAGTGGGGGACGGCCGGATCGTCGAAGGCTCGGAGGACCAGCACGAAGGCATCCACGTCGCGCAGGGCCGCGAGCGCCGCCAGCGCCCCGCGCTCGGCGCGCCCCGTCTCGAGCGGAGGCGCGTCCACGTAGTCCACCTTGGCCGGGGTGAACTTCTTCGGCTGGTACATCTCACGAAGGTGCTCGAGGCGGGCATCCGGCACGCGGACCGAGCCCAGGTGCACCGTCTCGCCGCGCGCGGACCCGGCCTGGGCCTGCCCGCGCGTGAGCGCGGCAAAGAGCGTGGTCTTCCCGCTCTGGGGCGGACCCAGGATTCCGAGCTTCATGGGTTCAGGATGGGGGTGGCGTCCCGGCGGGGATCGGCCGGGTCAGGCGCCTTCGCCGTGCTGGATCTTGACGCTCAGCGTGTCGGCCTGCTCCTTGGCCCACGCCGCGTCCTCGTCCGTCGGGAAGCGCTTCGCGTAGTCGAGGTAGATCGTCCGGGCCTGGGCCAGCTTCATGTCGCGGCGCAGCGCGCCGGCCTTCTCCAAGATCGCGGACTTGTACATGTCGGAGTGCGGATAGCGGTCGATGATCATCTGCGCGTACTTCGCGTCCTGCGCGTAGTCCTTCTCCTTGCGGCTCATGCGCGCGAGCGTGTAGAGGGCGTCGTCGACCAGCTCCGACTTGTTCTGCGGGTCCATCGTCAGAAGCTTCAAATAGCGCCGGCGGGCCTCGTCGTTCAGCCCGTGATAGAAGTAGCGCTCCGCCAGCCGGCCCATGTAGCCCGGGTCCTTGCCGCTGTCCGGCTCCATGGCCGCGTACGACGCGAGCGTGTTGCGTCCGGCCAGGTAGTCCTCCACCTGGTCCATGAAGGGGCGCGGCTGGTAATACCCGACCACGCGATCGATCTCGGACCCGTCCTTCTTCAGGACCATGATCGTCGGATAGCTCTTCACGCGATAGTGAGCCGCGGTGACGGTGTCCTTCTCCGCGTTCAGCTTCACCATCGTGAAGCGCTTCGAGTATTGGATGAACCGGGGATCAGTGTAGGTAGACTCTTCCAGAGCCTTACACCACTGTCACCAGTCGGTATAGAAGTCCAGGAGAATGGGCCGCCCGGTCTTGCCGGCATCGGCGAGCGCCGCGTCGTAGGACGTGAACCACGCGATCGACTGCGGCGCCGCCGTCTCGTGCTTCTGCTGGGCGCACCCGATCGCGAGCGTCAACGCGAACGCTCCCGCCATTCCCCAGCCCTTCAGGGCGCTGGTCTTCATGAGCCTCCTTCGCGTTCGGCCCCTCCATCGGAGCCGAAGGTGAGTTCCGATCATCGGTTCCGCCTGCCCGGGTTGTCAAGGTATCATCGGGTATCACCCTGGAGGAGGCGGGCATGAGCGCGTGTCATTTCTGCGGGACGTCCCTCGATCCCAAGATGCGGATCGTCAAGGACACGGTCTGCCCCAGCTGCGGGCGGGACCTCCATGCCTGCGTCCAATGCCGCCACTACGACCGCCACGCGCACAACCAGTGCCGCGAGCCCCAGGCCGAGTGGGTCACCGACCGGGAGCGGCGCAACTTCTGCGACTATTACGCCCTGAATCCGGCGGGCGGCAAGGGCGCGGGCGTGCCCGATCGCGAGAAGGCGGCCCGCTCCAAGCTGGACAGCTTCTTTGCTCCCGGACCGCCCAAGCCCACGGCCGGCGAAGCACGCTCCAAGCTCGATTCCCTCTTCAAGCCCGCCCCTGGCAAGGACCCGGAGCCCGACGACGAATGAAGAAGATCGACGTTCTCGTGTTCGGCCCCCATCCCGATGACGCGGAGATCGGAGCCGGTGGCCTCCTCTTGAAGATGAAGGCGCTCGGCCACACCACCGGAATCATCGACATGACCCGCGGCGAGATGGGCTGGGGAACGCCCGAGGAGCGCGGGGCGGAATGCGACGAGGCCTGCCAGATCTTGAAATTGGACGTGCGCGAGAACCTGGACCTGGGCGACCACCGCATCGAGGACACCTTCGAAAACCGCTGCACCGTCGCCGCGGTGATCCGGAAGCACCGCCCCGATCTCATCTTCGCCCCGCACTACGCGATCCCCCCCGGGCGCGGGCTGGGCCACAACGACCACTTCAAGACGGGGATCCTGGTATCCCAGGCGTACAACCTCGCCCATCTCCGGAAGGCTCCGCTTCCGGGCGAGCCGCACCAGGCGAAAGCGCTCTTCTACTACTTCCTCCCGCCGGGCGTGCGCCCCACGTTCGTCGTGGACGTCACCCCCTACTTCGACGAGTGGATGCGCGCGCTCTCGGTGCACAAGACGCAGTTCTTCAACCCGGACCGCCCGAAGCCCAAGACCGAGATGATGTCGGTCGTCGATCGGATCGAGACGGTCGCTAAGGGCAACGCGTGGCTGATCGGCGGGAAGTACGCGCAGACGTTCTACTCGGACGCTCCGCTCAAGATCGGCGATCCCATGCACCTGGTGCAGGAGATCGACCCGAGGCCCTGAGCGCTTCGGGGAACCGGGCCCCGAGGAACCGGGCCCCGAGGGCTAGGGCGAGGACGTCTTCGGCAGGAGGGCGAGCCCCAGCTCCGCCTGTCCCGGATCCAGCACCACCACGTCGCCCGAGCGCAGCTGCGTGAGCGCGCGCTCCGCCGAGCGGCGGTCCTCCGGCCGGTGCTTCAGCTCCCAGAGCCGGTAGAAGAGCCATCCCGCGTCGATGTTCCCCTGCTCGGGCTTCTCGCCCGCCGCCAAACGGCCGATCGCGTCCGGATCGCGCGGCGCATAGCGGAAGCCTCCCGTGACCCGATCCTCCAGCCGGGTCCGGATCCAGACCGCGAGCGACTCCGCGCGCGCCAGGTGGCGCGGCTCCTTCGTCGCGGCGTACGCCTCGAGGTACGCAAGCCCCGCCGCGGCCTGATCGCCCAGCCTCCCCGGAAGCGCGGTGCGGCCGTTCCGCCACTCGTGATACAGCGAGCCGTCGCGAGCCCGCTGCGCGGTCCAGAGCCGGTCGAGGGCTTTCACCGCGCGCGCCACGGCCGCGCCCTTCCAGATGCCCGCGGCGGCGCCGTGCAGCACCGCCGCCGCCATGCGCGCGTTCTGCTCGGCGTAGAGCGAGGAGTCCACGGCGGGAATGCCCTGCTTACGGCGGAGCGCATCGGGAAGGCCGTAGTAGACGTCGCCTCCGAGCAGCCGGCCGTCGGCGATCACGACGTCGGCCGCCTGGCTTCCGTACCACCCGCCCGGGCGCGGGGCCCAGAGCCAGGTCGCCGCGTAGGTCTCGGTGCGTCGCGCGGCATCGCGATAGCGCGCGCCGCCTCCCCGTTCCACCGCGGCCACGAGCGCGGCGAGCGCGCGCGCGTTCACGTCGAGCAGCTTCTCGGTCCGCGGCTTCTTCCAGTCCTCCTCGGCCGCGACGCGGAAGAATCCGCCCCACGTGGAGTCCTCGAGATGGAGCGAGGCGTCGAGCACCCGCAGGCCCAGCGACCGGAGCGCGCGATCGCTGCGAGCGGCCGAGGCCGAAAGAAGAAAGCGCACGGCCTCGAACTGCGGCTGCTTCGGCACTCCCTCGATCCCGCCATGGGTTCGGTCCTCGGCCTCGCGCAGCGCGGCCAGGTTCCGGTCCACCCAGTCCTCCAGGGTCATGTCGGGCGGCGCGAGCGCCTCGCTCTTCCAGGTGCGCTCGATGCGGCGGGCCGACTCGCCGGCGCGGAAGTCGATCTCGCTCCGGTTCTGCCGATAGAGATCGCGCACCTTTTCCAGCATCTGCCGCACCGGTTGCGGCGCGACGACCGATTGCGCGATCAGCACCTGGCCGTCGTGGCTCAGCACGGCCGTGGTCGGCCATCCTCCGGCGAGATAGCGGTCGGCGATGTCGGGCCTGCGATCGGCGTCCACCCGGACGGGAATGAAGCTCTCGCGCACGACGCGCACCACCGACGTGTCGGTCCAGGTCTCGAAATCCATCTGTCGCCCCGAGCGCGACCAGGAGGCGGCGATGTGCAGGAGGACGAGCTTCCTGGCGCTTCGCGCTTCCTCGAAGGCGGCGCGGCTCCAGGGGCGCCAGGCGATCGCGGCCGAGGCGGGTGCGGCTGTCGCGGAGCGGGTCGGCGCTGGAGCGGCCGTCGGGGAGCGGATCGGCGCTGGAGCGGCCGCGGCGGAACGGACCGGGGCCGCGAGGAAGAGGGCGAGGACGGCGAGGATCAGGAGGTGGATGTCGCCTTGGCTGCTTTCGCTGTCCTGGCGGCGGCCTTGGCCCGCCGCCGGGCCTTCGAGCGCGCGTCGCGCTCGACCAGGTATCGCTCCAGGTCCTTCTCGTCGCGCAGGAGGATCTTCTCGGCGGGATCGGGACAGTACCGCTCGCAGTCGGCCGGATCGTAGACGCGGCAGACCTCCGGGCGATGGACGTAGTGGCTGCACCGGCCGTCCTTCAGCCAGTCGCAGGGCGTGTCGAACTGCACCATCCATGAGCCTTCCCAATCGCACAGGACGGAGACGTTCCGGTGGAGGAGGTACCATCGAATGTTGTCGAAATCCCGCCGCGAGCGCGGCCGGTCGATGGGAATGGTAACGTAACGGCAGCAATGATCGCACCCCTCGCACGGATTCCCTTCCGGGAGCTGGAAGCAGCCGTTGGCCAGGAGCGGCAGGTTCAGCGCCGGCCGCGGCGGCCGCATCGGTCCGCGACCCGGGCGCGGGTCTCCGTCGGCGTCCGGGGGGACCGGCGCGTGCGGCTTTGCGCTATGTTCGTCGTCTCGTCCGCTCA
>DASQJL010000134.1 GCA_035631035.1 Candidatus Binatia bacterium
ATCGCGAGCGGCTATCCCTTCGTCCTCTGGGGCTCCGCCATGACCGCCTGGCTCAAGGAAGCCGGGCTCACGCGTTCCGCGATCGGCGTCTTCGGCACCGTGGCGGCCGTCTATTCACTGCACTTCCTCTGGTCGCCCCTGGTCGACCGGGTTCGCATCCCGCTCCTCGGCCGGCTGGGGCAGCGCCGCGGCTGGATCTTGGCCATGCAGATCCCGCTCGCGCTCTGCACCCTGGCCCTCTCGTTCTTCGATCCCGCGCAGAGCGTTCGCTCGGTGGGTCTCCTCGCGCTCGCCATCGCGTTCTTCTCGGCCACGCAGGACGTGGCGATCGATGCCTATCGCGTCGAGATCATCCCGCGCGAGGAGACCGCGAAGATCGCGCACGCGTCCGCCTTCACCACCGCGGGCTGGTGGGCGGGATACGGCATCCTGGGCGCCGTGCCCTTCCTCCTGGCGGATCGTCCCGGCTGGACCTGGAACCGCATCTACGTCCTGCTGGCGGCCGCATGGCTGCCGCTCATGGCGGCGGTCTTCGCGGTGCGGGAGAGTGGGCAGCGACGCGACCGATTCGACGAGGCGGAGCGGAGCTACGAGAAGGCGCTGGCGCGCTACGCGGCTCCGGGGCGCTGGGCCCGATTCACCGCTTGGCTCAGCGTGACGCTGCTGGAGCCGCTGCGTGAGTTCTTCGCGCGCACCGGCGCACGGCTCGGCATCGGCGTGTTCCTCTTTCTGCTCCTGTTCAAGCTGGGGGAAGCGTTCCTCGGCCGGATGGCGATCGTGTTCTACAAGGAGGTCGGGTACACGGACGCGCAGATCGGAACCTTCTCGAAGTTCGGAACGGGCCTGGTCACGATCGCTTTCTCGATGCTGGGCGGCCTCCTGAACGCGCGAATCGGACTGATTCGCGGGCTGTACGTCGGAGGACTGGCGATGGCCTCATCGAATCTCATGTTCTCCTGGATCGCCCTCGACGCCGCGCGGGTCGGGCATCCCAGCACGGGGCTGCTCGCGGCGGCGATCGCGGTGGATGGCTTCACGTCGGCCATGTCCACGGTGGCCTTCGTGGCCTTCATCTCCTATCTGACCAGCCACACCTACACGGCCACCCAGTACGCGCTGCTGGCGGCCCTCGGCACGCTGGGACGAACCGTGGTCTCCGGGGCAAGCGGGTTCGTCGTGGACGCCCTCCATGGAAACTGGTCGCTCTTCTTCGTGATCACGGCTGTGATGGTGCTACCGAGCCTGGTGCTGCTGCTGTACGTGGCAAGGCTGCTCCGGGAGCGGGCGCTTCACTGGAGCTAGAGCTCGTGACCGGCAGATCCCGGGTGTTCGATCGGCTTGGCCGATTCCAGATTCGGCGTTACCGCTCCGGATACTCCTCGGAGCCCTGGACCCAGATGAAGGATTGAAGATCGATCATGTCGCGCGGCTTGAGATCCCGCACGTCGCGCCGCACGGTCTCGGCGAACTCCAAGAGAGAGGCATAGACGGGCCAGGAGGGGCGCGACTCGTAACGGAAGGGAAAGCCGTAGCGCTCGGCGGCGAGGCGCGTGACGTTCGGCTTCAGGAAGATGTGCGTGTCGGGATCGGCGAGGAAGCCGAACACCGTCACGATCGGCCAGGTGAGAACGCGCGTCTGCCTGCGCGGCAGGGCGGCGACCACGTCGCGCCACCGCTCGAAACGCCGCTCCAGGGTCCCGCGCCCGTGCAGGAACTCGTACAGCCACTCCGCGAAGGCCCGGGCGCCGGCCCCGGGCTTCACCGCATCGCGCAGCGCCATCTTCTCGAACGAGAACAACAGATTCGTCCGCGACTCGATGGCCACCGCGCGGGCGGCCACCTCGTGGAAGGAGCCCTGCCGCATCAGCCCTCGCCAGACGGCGGGGGAGAGGAGCTCCGTCCAGCGCTGGTGCGCCTCCCACTTGTAGTTCCGCTCCCACTCGAGATAAGTCTCGTCCCGGAACCCTCCCGGAAACGCCCGCAGGAACTTGCGGCGGCGTGCCGCGACCCGTGGCGCGCGGGAGGCGGCGTCTCTGGGGCGGGCGGTACGATCGATGTGTGAAATGGCCATGATCCACTCCTTTCTGCGGAGTGGACCCAGCAAAGCCCGGGCCGGTTGGCCCGGCAAATCACACCACCTGGAAGATCTCGCGCTTGCCGGTGACGTACATGTCGGTGTAGCCCTTCATCTTTTCCCGCAGATCCGTGCGCTCCTCGTACTCCTTCACGCGCGTCGCGAGAGCCGCCAGGTCCTCGACCTCGGTCTCCATGACCACCGTGTTGAACGCCCCCACGGCGTCGGTCATGATCCGGGTCTTCCACTTGGGCTGCGCGGCCATGACATCCTTCATCTGTTTGGCCAGCTTCGAAGCCATTCCCGGCTTCGCGACGAACGACTCGCGCACGATGAGCATGGTCGATCTCCTGACGATGGGGGAAGTGGAGCAACTCGTCCTGGGGCGAGTTGCCTGGGGTACAAACGCCGCGCTCAGTACGGCTCCAGAGAGCGGGTGTGACGTACGCCGGCTACCGCGGAGCCGCGCCCACGGCGACCAGCTGGCCGTTCTGCAGCGCGAGCACGGGACAGTACAACCCGAGCGGCTCCCGGCGCCACCAGGCGCCGGTGCGCTTCCGCTCTTCCGCAGTCGTGAAATGATAGTCGTAGACCACGGCGCGCAGGAACCTCGGCGGCGCGCGCGGGAAGGGGTTCTTCGCGAAGAGCGCCTCGACGGCCGGCGACCCCTCCAGCAGCCGCCGGCACAGCTGCAGGAACCACGGCTGATTCTGGAAGTTGCTGAGCGCCGCGAACCACATCTGCCAGTCCAGGCGAGGCTGGTGCGGCGCGACGAACTCCGGGCGCCGGGCCGGGTCGCCCGGCTTCCAGGGAAGCTCGTAGGCCAGCCACTGCACGCCGTCGCGGCTCCCCTCCAGGACGATCTCGAGCCGTCGGGTCGTCATCACCGCGAAGAGGCCGTAGCGATTGAACGATCGAATCGGCCAGACCAGGTCGGACGCGTACTCGACGGGCCCGAGCCAGGTCGTGGGCGCGTGGAGCGTCGTGAGGAAGGGCACCAGGCTGAGCAGGAAGAACAGCAGGGCCAGGGGCCGCAGCGCCCAGGCAAACCATCCCCCCCGCCGCACCGACCAGCGCCCCGCACGCTCCCGCCAGCTTCGCGGCCACACGCCGTCGTCCAGGCACAGCACGCAGAGCGCCAGCGTGAGCCAGTTGAAGAATCCGTAGTTGCCCGTGAGCAGGATCAGGATCTGAAGCGCCGCGATCAGCGCGGCGCCCGCGAACCGGAGGCGTCGCGGCAGGAAGATCAGGAATGGGGCGATCCCTTCCAGGATGAGCGTCCCCGTGGTGGACGCGCGGAGCGCGCCCGCGGGGAGATGATGCGCGTACCACGCCGTCCAGGGAGGGAGCGGCTGCGTCTCGAAGTGGTACTGAAGCGCCGTGCGCGCGTGCCACGTCGGGTCGCCGCTCAACAGCTTGACCGCGGCGGACGAAAAGGAGAGCCGGAACAAGAGCCACCGCATCAGCCACAGACCCGAGCGGCGCGGAGGCGGATCGCTCGCGGGCCGGGACCACCACCTCCAGGGAGCGATCAGGATCGCGAGGAGCCCGGTCTCCAGCAGCAGGCTGTCCCACTGGAACCAGAAGAAGTCCTGGCCGAGGATCGAGAGCGAGAGGTACAGGGACCAGAGCCCCGCGAGGCATGCGATCGGCGCCGCTCCCAAGGCGAGCCCGACCGAGAGCACCACCCCCGCCGCGCAGAGGGCGTGCAGCCACCCCGCGCTCGAACCCAGCCATCCGAGCGTCGGCGCGATCCAGTAGGCCAGCCTTCCGTAGCGCGCGTGGAGCGCGGCCAGGAAGTCGCGCCCCGGGAGGACCCCGTCGGGTCCGGCGATTCCCTGCACCTGGACCCACATCGAGACGAACGCGACGAGGTAGACGACGGCGAGGAGCCGGAGGAAGATCCAGGTCGTGAGGGTCTCGCCGGGCGGGACGACGTGATCGCCCCAGATCCAGCGCGTGATCCGGTACAGCGGGCCGCGGTTGGCGGCGACGAAGCGGTAGGCGGTTTCGGTGAGGGGCCGCACCCCGGGAACGCGGCGATAGAGCCAGAGCGGCCATCGCCGGCCGGGAGCCGTGGCCAGGGCGCGAAAGACCGCCTCGGCCCCGCCCGACCAGCGGCCGTCCGGCTCCAGGAGCTGCACCGCCTTCTCGAAGCGCTCTCTGGGGATCTTGGAGAAGCGGTCGGCGACCTCCTGGTAGGTCGCATAGTCCACGCGGTCGCCGGTCGCGGCCTGCCAGCGCTCGATCCAGAGCCGGCAGAAGCCGCAATCGCCGTCGTAGACCAGTAGTGGCTTCATTCCGAGAGGCTACTTGCCCTCTGGATGTTCAGGGGGTGCGAGGTGGGAGAGTCGCGTCAGGATCCTCTTCATGACGGTGGCGAATTGCTCCTCGGTCACACGGTCGCCGGAGTCCTGGTGTGGGTAAAGTGCGACCGTGATCATCTGATCGCGCGCGAGGTCGCTTTCGGAGACCGTCTCGCGCAGGGTAACCCGAAGAGCAGCGTCCGCAGAGTCCGCCAGGCGAACCGTCTCTGCAAGAGGACGGCGAGGCGGGGGATTCGGCGACTTGTCACCAAGCACGACTTGATCGAACGAGGGCAGAAGATCACGGGGTTTCCATGGACGATCCGAAACCCAAATCATATGGCGGTCGTCGAAAACCATCAGCTGACTCCCGCTCGCACGGACGACGGGTATTGCAGATGCCGAGTCCGACGCCACGATGAATCCGAACGAGCAGGGTGGGGCGCAGAACGCGGGTGCAGGGCAGTGCCTTGTCGCCGGCAGAATGTAGCGGGTCCCGACCTGAAATGAAGGTTCACCCTCCGACCAGATCGTCATTCCTCGGATCGTCCCACCAGACTGGATGAGGATCAGGCTGTCGGATACACCCGTGCCCTTGATGAATCTGACGTCCCGGAACCGATACCGGGTCCCGATGGAGCCGGGCACCTTGATACAGGTGCGGTCGTCCACCGTGCCCACGAAAATGATGTCCGCCCATTCGAGTCGCTGTTCGAAGGAAGAGAGGTTGCATAGGGAATTGGCAGGCCGAACGCCGACAACCAACGTGGAGAGGAGTGCGGCGAACAGGACGGTATGGCGATGCATTCAGAGCCTCGAACCGGTCCACCGGGGGACGTATCGTCTGATTAGACCACGCTCCGCCACCTTCATGCCACGCCTTGCAGCGTGCGAGCCGGAGGAAACAAAAGCGTAGTACCATGACGTAGTTGACCCGTAGGCCCCATCGACATGCCCCCCAGGAGGCCCCGATGCTCAGCACCCGCGGTCTGGTCAAGGTGTACCCGGGCCCGGTCACCGCCTTGAACGGCGTGGATCTGGACGTGCATCCCGGGATGTTCGGCCTCCTCGGCCCCAACGGGGCGGGGAAGTCGACCTTCATGAAGATCCTTGCCGGGCTCCTCGAGCCCACCTCCGGCAGCGCCACCCTCGACGGCATCGACATCGTGAAGGATCCCGACTCGGTCTGGCCGCGGCTGGGCTACCTGCCGCAAGAGTTCGGCTTCTACCCGCACCTGACCGGCGAGGCGATGCTCGGGCACCTGCTGGACCTCAAGGGGGTCACCGCGCCGCAGGGGAAGAAGAAGCTGGTGGCCGAGCTGCTCGACCGCGTGAATCTCTCGTTCGCGGCCAGGCGCGCGGTGAAGGGCTACTCGGGCGGCATGCGGCAGCGCCTGGGGATCGCGCAGGCGATCGCGGGGAATCCGCGGCTGATCATCGTGGACGAGCCGACGGCGGGGCTCGATCCCGAGGAGCGGCTCCGCTTCTACCATCTCCTCTCGGAGCTCGCGGCGGACCGCATCGTGCTTCTCTCGACCCACATCGTCGAGGACGTGGCCGTGCTCTGCCCGCGCTTCGCCGTGATCCGCGCGGGGCGTCTGATCGCGCTGACCACGCCCGCCGAGGCGCGGGCCGCCATCGCGGGGCGCATGTTCGAAGGGCTGGTCTCCGTCGAGGACCTGCAGCGGCTTCGCGCCGAGCGGATGGTGACGCAGGCGCTCCTGGTCGAGGGCAAGAACCGCGCGCGCATCTTCGAGTCCTCCGGCACACCGCCGGCCGGGTTCCTTCCGGCGCCGGCCACGCTGGAGGACGCCTATCTCGTCCTGATGCGCCAGGGCGAGCTGCCGAACGGCAACGGCTCGGGCCCGGCGTTGCCCTCGGGACGCGTCGCGGGTACGAACGCCTCGATCGAGGCGGTGGGATGAGCCCGCGCCGGCTGTTCGCCGTCTTCGGCGTCGAGTTCGGGCATTCCTTCAAGCGGCCGCTCTTCTACATCATGGCGGCGCTCATCGCGCTCATCTCCTTCGGACTTTCGAGCGGCCAGATGCAGATCTCCTCCGGCGACAGCTCCGTCGGAGGGACCAAGGCCTGGATCACCTCCGAGTTCGCCCAGACCCAGACGATGACCTACCTGACGATCCTGATCTTCGCGGGATTCGTCGCGGCCGCCGCCGGGATGACGCTGCTCCATGACCGTGAGACCAAGGTGGACGTGATCCTGCACTCCACGCCGCTCAAGGCCGGAGAGTACGTCTGGGGGCGCCTCCTTGCCGTGGTCGGGATGTTCGCGGTCCTCCTCGCGTGGCAGGCGCTGACCGCCGCTCTCTTCAACCACGCTGTGCCGAACGGAAACGCGCAGGAGATCCGCGGCCCCTTCGCCTGGGCCAGCTACTTCCGCCCGGTCTTCGTGGTGGGGCTTCCCTTCGTGGTGTTCTTCGCGGGGCTGTCGATGTGGATCGGCGAGCGGACGCGGAGCGCCGTGATCGTCTATCTCCTTCCGGCGATCGCCCTCCTGCTCAGCGGCTTCTTCCTGATGACGTGGTCGCCGTCATGGCTCTCCTACGGGATGAACCGCGTGCTGCAGGTGATCGAGCCGTCGGGGTATCGCTGGCTCAACGAGACGCTCCTCAAGGTGGACCGCGGCGTGAAGTACTACAACACGCAGCCGGTTCCCTACGACGCGATCTTCTGGCTGAACCGGCTCTGGATGCTGGTCGTGGGGCTGGGCGGCGCCCTCCTCACGCAGCGCTCGATCGCGCGGTCGCGTCGCGGTGTCGAGAGCGCCCGCGCGCGTCAGAAGAGCGCGGCCGCGCGGCCGGATGCGCCGGGGGCGGGCTGGGACGAGACCGTCGTTCGACCGGCGATCGGCGGGATCGGCATGACGAGCGGCCGTCCCGGGGCGCTAGCCACGGTGCGCGCGGTGGCGCGCACGGAGATGATCGAGCTGCTTCGCCAGCCCGCGCTCTACCTCTTCATGCTGATCATCCTGGTCCAGGTGCTGGGGAACTCGCTCCTCGCCGTGGGCGCGTTCGACACCCCGGTTCTCCTGACGCCGGGCACGAGCGCGGTGGCCCTCGCCAATCAGAGCGTCACGTTCGTCTGCCTCCTCCTCATGTACTACACGGTGGTCGCCCTGGAGCGGGAGCACACGACCGGCCTGGCGCCGGTTCTCTACGCGGCGCCGGTGCGGACGGGGGCGCTCCTCTTCGGCAAGGCGCTGGCGAACGGCGTGGTCGGGGCGATCGTCCTCATGGCCTCCTTCCTGGGAAGCTGGATCGCCATCTCGTCTCAGCACACCGTTCCCTTTTCGCTGAGCCCCTATCTGCTCGTCTGGGGGCTTCTCCTGGTGCCGACCTTCATGTTCTGGACGGCCCTCGTCACGGCGGTCTACGCGCTGGTGGGGAACCGCTACACGACGATCGCGGTCGCCATGGGCGTCCTGGCCTGGACCGGCTGGCGCGCGCTCACGAAGCAGATCAGCTGGGCGGGAAACTGGGCGCTCTGGGGCGCGCTCCGCTGGAGCGACCTCGGCCCCTTCGAACACGACCGCCTGGCGCTCGTCTTGAACCGCGCGATGGTGCTGAGCGCGGCCGCCCTCTTCATCGCCCTCGCCGTCCGGCTCTTCCGCCGCCGGAGTCCCGATGCCGTGCGCACGATGCACCGCCTGTCGCCCAAGAGCCTCGGGCGCTCGGCCCTCCGCTTCGCCCCCTACGCGCTGATCCCGCTCACCCTCTGGATCACGCTCCTCTTCCAGGTGAGCCAAGGCACGGAGGGCGGCGCCGCGAAGAAGGCGCGCAAGGACTACTGGGCCAAGAATCTCAAGACCTGGATGGATGCGCCGCTTCCGGACATCGCGCGCGCCGACATCGCGGTCAAAGTGGACCCCAAGGGGAGCCGCCTGGAGAGCCGCGGTGCCCTGACGTTCGTGAACGGCCTCGACACGACGCTGACCCAGATCCCCCTGACCGGCGGGGTCGAGTGGAAGAACGTGACCTGGACGATGAATGGACGGAGCGTCACGCCGGAGGACTCGAAGCGGCTCTACGTGTTCACGCCGCCGCACCCGCTCGCCAAGGGGGACAGCGTCACGATCGGATGGAACTTCGATGGCAGCCTCCCGAGCGGCGCGAGCAAGAACGGCGGGAACATGGAGGAGTTCGTGCTCCCGTCCGGCATCGTGCTCACCGGCTTCACGCCGAGCTTCATGCCGGTGGTCGGCTTCATGGAGGACGTGGGCGAGACCAAGGACAACAAGACCGAGCCGCGCCGCTACCCGCGCGACTACTGGAAGGGAATCACCCCGGCCGGCTATGGCGCCACCGCCTGGTTTCCGGCGCGCATCGCGGTGACCGGCCCGGCCGACTACACCCTGAATTCCGTGGGCGTCTGCACGAGCAACACCGTGAAGAACGGCTGGCGCACGCAGGTGTGGGAGACCGACCATCCGGTCAAGATCCTGAACGTGATCTGCGGGCACTGGAAGGAGCGGCGCGGCCACGGCACGACGATCTACTACGCGCCGGTGCATCCCTACAACGTCGACGCGATGTCGGCCACGCTCGACGCCGCGCGGAAGTACTACTCCGAGTGGTTCCTTCCGTATCCATGGAAGGAGCTCAAGCTCTCCGAGTTCCCGGGCATGGCGGGATACGCGCAGGGATTCGGCACGAACATCACCTTCAGCGAGAACATCGGCTTCTTGACGCGGAACGACGCCAAGACCAACGCGACGTTCCTGGTCACCGCCCATGAGTCCGCCCATCAGTGGTGGGGGAACATCGTGACCCCCGCCCGGGGGCCCGGCGGCGACTTCATCAGCGAGGCGATGGCGCACTTCTCGACGATGCTCCTGTTCCAGCAGGTGCTTGGCCCGCGCGAACGGATGGAATTCTGCAAGGGTCTGGAGGCCCGCTACGGCGACCGCCGGCGCGTGGACGACGAGCGGCCGATGTACGACGTGGACGGCAAGCGCGAATCGGACGAGACCGTGATCTACGACCGCGGCGGCTGGGTCTTCTGGATGCTTTACGACTACGTGGGACACGACCGCGCGCTGGAGGGCTACCGGGCGTTCTGCCGCACCTGGAGCGAGAGTCGCGACCATCCCGCGCTCCAGGACATCGTGGCCGCCTTGCGTCCCTATGCGGCCGATCCCGCGAAGTACGACGCGTTCGTGAAGCAGTGGTTCGAGGACAAGGCGATGCCGGAGTACCGCTTCGAGAATGCGTCGAAACGAAAGACGGGAGCCGGGTACGACGTGACCGCCATCGTGAAGAACATCGGCACGGGGACGATGCCGGTCGAGGTCGCCGCGACCGCCGGCGAGCGATGGAAGAAGCAGGCGGCACCGGCGGGGGTGGGATCGGGCACGGCCCAGACGGATCCGCTGGAGCGGCGGCTGGGAGCGCTCGAGGAGCGGGTCCGCATACCCCTGGGAGCCCGGCGGCTCTGGGGGGACGTGGTCCAGGACGCCGCGGAATCGAAGGGATCCGCGTCCCCGGGCTCGCGATTCGAGCAGGACCCCAAGTATCGCGAGGCGCGGGCCACGGTGACCCTCGGGCCGGGGGAATCGAGGACGGTAACCCTCCACTGCGACTTCGCGCCCGAGAAGCTGGTCGCGGACCCCGACGTTCGGGTGCTCCAGCTCCGCCGGAAGCAGGCGGTCGCGAAGCTGTAGCGGAGCGGTCCCGGTAGCGGAGCGGCCCCGCGATCCCCGGCCGCTCCGCTACCTTCTGCGGACTACTTCTTCCCCTCCAGCATCTTCTGCATCGACGGGTCGTGGCACTGGATGCACAGCGCCCGCTTCGGCTCGTGCGTCAGGAGATGGTCCTCGGCGCTCGAGTGCGGATTGTGGCACCCGATGCAGCTCAGCGGATCGCCGGTCCGCGGGTCCTTGCCGCCCGTGGTCGGGTGGAAGTGCTTGCTCATGTCCTCGTGGCAGCCGCGGCAGAGGGTGTTCACGTCGTTCACGAGCAGCTTCTTCCGGTCCGACGAATGCGGATCGTGGCAGGCGGTGCACCCCTCGTCCAGCGCCGCGTGACGGAACTTGCCCGTGACCATCTTCTTGTCGTGGCACTGGAAGCAGAGCTTGCTCTGCTCGGCCTTCAGCACCGGCGTGGCCGGGCCGCCATGCGGCGCGTGGCAGGAGATGCACGACGCGTCGGTCTTGAGCGGGGCGTGGACGACCGCCTTGCTCGACCAGGCCTTCGTGTTCCCGTGGCATGAGTAGCAGAGATCGGGGACGCGCTGCGCCAGGGCGCCCGTCGTCGCCGTTCCGTGGCACTTGGCGCAGTCCCCCTTGGCGAAGGGGGCGTGGAGCGCGGGCTGCAAGAGCCCCTTCTTCCCGACCGGCTGCACGTGCGGGTCGTGGCAGGAGACGCAGTTCTTCCCGGCGAGCGAGAATCCCTTGTGCGCGTTGGTCAGCCGCGGGCCAGCCAGCCCGTGGCACGTGGCGCAGGTCGCGTTCACGCTCTTCGCGAGCATCCCCTGATTTTCCGAGCCGTGGCTCGCGTGGCACTTGAAGCACTGCCCCTTGGCGACGGGAGAATGGGGCGCGCCCTTCGCGATCCGGTCGGTGAGCGACTTGTGGCACGACGCGCACAGCTCGAGCGCGGGCTTGACCAACAGCCCCGGCACCGCGCTCTCGTGCGGCTCGTGGCACTTGGCGCAGTCGCCGCTCGCGGCGGGCGGATGCCCGTGCTTCAGCGCGGATTGCTGGATGACCTCCTTGTGGCAGGTCACGCAGAGCTGGCGCGTCGAGGAGACCAGGAGCTTGTCGCGCGAGGAGGCGTGCGGGGTGTGGCAGGTGACGCACTCGCCTCTGGCGACCGGCGGATGAACGAGCAGCCCGGCCAGGCGCGAGGCGCCGGGGCCCGCCATCCCGGCCTTGGCGGCCGGAGCGGCGGCGCGCTTCGGGATCTGATGGCAGGTGACGCAGAGCGACGCCGCCGGCTTCTTGAGACTGGCCTTGCCGGGCGCTACCCCCGCGGTGTGGCACTTGGCGCAGTCCTTCTCGGCGAAGCCGGGGTGCGCGTGGTCCGGGATCAGGGACGCATTCTTGGAAGCGTGCGGCGTATGGCAGGAGAGACACCGTGCCTGCGTCAGGTTCGCGCCCTGGTGCTTGGCGACGAGGTCCTTGTCGTCCAACTCGTGGCAGTCGGCGCATAGCGCCGGCGGCGCTTTCACCAGGGCCGGCGCCGCCTTGCCGCCGTGCGGATCGTGGCAGGTGAGGCAGTCCTTCTCGCCGACGGGGGAATGGACGGTGTCCCCCTCCTTGCCGATCGACGCGTGGCAGGACTGGCAGAGCGTCGAGGCGTCCGCCGTGAGGAGCTTCTTCTTCGCGGAGCCGTGCGGCTCATGGCACGCCGTGCACTGCCCGTTCGCCGCCGGGGTGTGGGGCGCCGGGCCCTTGATCTTGACCCCGATGTCGGCATGGCACTTCACGCAGAACTCGCTCTGCGAGGAGACGAGGAGCGCCGCCCCCTGGCCGGCGTGCGGCGCATGGCAGGCGAGGCACTGCCCCTCGGCGGCCGGCTTGTGGGGGAACTCCTGCCGCGCTTCGCGCTGCGGACCGTTGTGGCAGCTCGCGCACACCGTCGCCGCGTCGGCCCGAAGCATCCCCGGGCGCTCCGATTGGTGCGGGTCGTGGCAGGCCGCGCACTGACCGGACCGGAACGGCGGATGCACTTCCAGACCCGCGAGGTTCTTCTCGAGATCGCCATGGCAGGAGCGGCAGAGGTCGCGGGCTTCCTTGCGCAGGAGCTTCCCGTTGGAGGCTGCGTGCGGCTCGTGGCACCGGACGCAGTCCTTCTTCGCGACCGGCGGATGGACCCCCTTGGCGGCCGCGGCCTTCGCGCCGATGTCCTTGTGGCAGGCGATGCACATCGAGCCGTCGGTTGTCTTGGCCAGCGCGGCGTTCTTCGATCCGTGGACGTCGTGGCAGGAGGCGCAGGAGCCGCTCTGGAACGCGGCATGCACGACCGCCTTCTTCAAGTCCTCGTCCACGTTGTCATGACAGCTGCCGCAGAGCGCGATCGGCTTCTGCTTCAGGAGGCCCTTCGCGACGCCGCGGTGCGGGTTGTGGCAGGTGAGGCAATCCCCCTCGGCGACGGGATCGTGGGGATGCGGCTGCGTTTTCGCGTTGGCGAGGTCGTCGTGACACTTCACGCAGAGCGCCGGCGCCTCGGCGATCACCTTGGGCGTGGGCTTGCCGTTCTCCATCACATGGCAGGCTTCGCACTCGCCGCCGGCGACCGGCGCGTGCGCGTCCTCGCGGAGCAGGGCAGCGGAGGACGAGGCGTGCGGGGCGTGGCAGTCGAGGCACTTCAAGCCGCCGACGGTGACCTTTGCGTGCTTCGAGGCCACGTCGGCCGGGGAATGGCAGGTCGCGCAGAGCGCGTCCCCCTCCGCCTTGACGAGCGAGGCGTTGGCGCCGCCATGCGCGGTGTGGCAGGAATAGCATTCTCCCTTGGCGAACGTGGGATGCACGTGGGCGGCCTTGGCCTCCGCCCCGGTGTCCTTGTGGCACTTGAAGCAGGACTGCTCCGGCCCGCCCTCGCGCCCCAGCTTTGGAAGGTTCGACGCATGCGGGTCGTGGCAGCCCAGGCACTGTCCCTGGGCGAACGCGGCGTGCTCGTGGGCCGGCTTCGGCGCCTTCTTCAGATCGGCGTGGCAGGAGAAGCAGAGGTCCGGCATCGGCATCTTGAGCACGAGCATCTGCGAGAACCCGTGGCTCTCGTGGCAGGTCATGCACTCTTCCTTGGCGACCGGAGGGTGCACGTTCTTCTTCGCGAACTCCGCGCGCGAGTCCTTGTGGCAGTCGTAGCAGGCGCGCGTCGGCTTCTTGGACTTGGACGGCTTGGCCGCGTGCGCGCCGCCGGGCAGGCCCAGGGCGAGCGCGGCCGCGATCGCGAGGACGATGGAGAGCCGGCGGGTGGAGGTCACTTGGAGTCCTTGGTCTTGTCGGTCGTGCCGCCACTTCCGTGCGACGGCGTCATGGGGATGGAGGTGCCGGCTGCGGGCGGAATGCCGCCGCCGTGCGGGTTCGCGCCGGCCGCCCCGCCGTGCGGATTCATCCCGGTCGCCGTGCCATGCGGCAGCGGACCGCCGGCTCCGTGAGGATTCAGCGTCATGCCCATGCCGCCGTGCGGGTTGGGCTCCTCTTCGGGCTTCGCGTTCTTGCGGGCCTGGTCTTTCAGCGCCTCGAGCTCCTTGTAGGCCTGGACCGAGTCCACGACGATCGGCTCGCGCCCGACGAAATCGATGCGCATCACCTTGAAGGCCAGGAAGGAGCGCCGCGTGAAGTGGGGCGGAAGCGACATCATCGCCCACGTGGTGTCCTGCGGCTTGTTCTTCTGGGACACGATGATCTTGAACGCCGGATTCTTGGGCTCGTTCGAGCGCGAGATCACCTTGCCGTTCGAGATGTCCATCGCGAAATCGGGCACGTACTGCACCATCTTCGCCGAATAATCGGTATCCCCGATCGTGAAGGGCTTGCCCGGAAGGACCTGCTGCTGGTCGGCGAACTCGTGAAAGATGCGGTTACGGATCGCGATGGTGACCGACTTCAGCTTGGGGGCGGCTCCCGGTTTCGGTTTGGCGGCCGGCGCGGCGCCCAGGAGGGCGAGGGCGGCGATCACGAGGACCGACGCGGAGCGGGAACAACGGGGGAGCGTCATGACTTGGTTCCTCCTCGGGAACCGGACCGGGCTCCCGCTTTGCGTAGGTCATCCAGCATTTCGACGGCAAGGCTCGCGATCAGCTTGTCCTGACTATGTTCGCGCCCCCACTGAAACACGGTTTCGCGATCTTCTCCGGTGCGGCTGTAATGGCAGGCCCAGACCACGCGTCCCGAGGCGATCTCCACCAGGCGGAGCGTCGCCGCCACCGACGGCACGCCCCCCTCGTCCGACTTGATCTCCCCCGCCTCGATGACGTTTCCGAACATGAGGTAGTTGACGTGCAGGGAGTCACCCAGCCGCCGCATCTCCTCGGCCGTCATGCCGCGCGCCGAGCGGATCGAGAGGCGGTCGATCGCGTCCTCCACCACGCCCTGCTCGACCACGGGGAAGAGGCCGATGCGCACCAGCTCGGCCATGAAGACCCGCGTGAAGGCCTCGGCCACGTTCTCGCGGCCGGAGAGATCCTCGAACGGGATCATCGCGACGGCGGCGCCCGCGGGGACGACGACGGGAGCGTGGGTCGCCCGAGGGCGTGTGCCGGCACACCCCGCTCCCGCGGTCATCGCGATCGCCGTAGCCGCGATCATCAGAATGCCTGGTGATCGATGCGCTGCACGACTTCGCGGCACGCTTCCTCCGTGAGGCGGCTCAGGGTGGGAGCGCCGCCCCCGAGGATCGGGACGCGGCTCTTTCCGCGCTTGGTGATCGAGGCCTTCCAGACCACCTTGCTCGTGGCGACGTCGATCATCTCCACGTCGAAAGCGATCGAGGGGCGGAGCGAGCCCGAGTTCGAGCCCACCATCTGATATTCGGAAACGGCTCCGCGGATGAGCCCGTTGGCTCCGACCTCCACGGCGGCGTCCTTCAGCTTCTTCGGGTCATAGGTCCCTTCGTACGTCGGGAGCCCTCCCGTGCGCTCGAGCACCGAGCGGAGCTCGCCCGGATCGGAGACCTGGAACCGGTCGGCGATCACCAGCTCGGTCACGAACATCCGCGTCGTGCGCTCGCCGGCGAAGCGGTCGCTGGTGAGATTCGCGAAGGGGAGCACGGCCACCTTCTTGTAGAAAGCCATGTCCGCCTCGCCGTTCACGTAGAAGCGCCCGTGCGCGGCGCATCCCGCGACCCCGAGGAGGAGAAGCGCGGCGGTCATCCTCACGACGGTGCGTCCGTTCACGTCACCTCCGAAGGGCCAGCGTGGCGCCGAGCTCGAGCCGCGTCGCGCGGGTCTGCAGTCCGGCATCGACGAGACTCCAAACGGCCTGGAGCCGGAAGTCGCTGGAGAGACCCAGCAGGGCGCGCGCGCTCCAGGTCTCCCGCCCGGCGGGCAGGTCCAGCCCGGCCTCGCCGCGCGGCTGATCGCTCCGCAGATACGTCCCGTCGAGCTGCAGGTTCCGCGAGGGCGACCAGCGTGCCGTCCCCCGCCAGATCGTCATCTGGGGGTCGGAACGCCGCAGCCCGCGGGAGCGCTGGACGCTGCCGGTGAGGTCAACGGCCGCGGAAGGGGTCCAGCGCAGATCGAGCCCGCTCGAGCGCGAACTGGCGGCTGCTCGGCCGACCGACGGTCCGGAGCGGTAGCCCTGCAGGGAGACGGTCGCAGCGAACGGCCGCAGCGGAATTAGATTCAGGAGCAGCGAGCCCTGCGATACCACCCGCGAGTTCCGGCCCGCGGAGTCGGCCAGCGCGAGGCCGGTCGCATCCGTGACGTTCACCTGACCGTTCGCGCTCAGGTCCAGCCCGCGGGCGAACCGCATCGTGGTGTTCGCCTGGTACGTATCGACCGGGCGCGCACGGTCGCCCGAGGTCCAGTTCAGGGAGCGCGCAACGCCCGCCCGTCCGGTCCAATAGGGCCGGACGCGGCCCTCGATCGACGCGAGCAGGAGCAGGTACCACTGAAGCTCGTCCTGCTCCACCGTGCGCAGGGTGCGTACGCCGCCGCCGCTGCCGAAACGGAGCGACGGGCGCGGGCGGAAATTGAACGTCGCGTTCCCCTCGTGGTCGTCCAGATCGGTGCGCACGCCGTTGCGCGTCAGCGTGCGGCGGAATCCGTACGTGAGGGCGGCGTCGGTC
>DASQJL010000135.1 GCA_035631035.1 Candidatus Binatia bacterium
CCGGCGCCGTAGGAGGTCCTCCCGCTCGCCGCTGGTGAGCTGATTGCTTCGGCTCATCGACTCGATCGACTTGGTCTCCATCCGGACCCGGAACAGCTCCTCTTCGAGATCGTCCGCGGGCTTCCCCTGGCGTTCGCGAAGCTGGATCTCGCGCTCGAGATTCCGGCGCCGGCGATCCAGCCCGGGGCGCCGCTCGTCGGCGACGCGGGACATCGCGAGCCGCGCCTCGGCATTGGCTAGCTCACCGATCTCCTTGGAATAGCGGTTGATATGCGACCCTGCCTCCCGGGCCTGGTCGATGAGGTCGGGGTCGGTGATCACGTACCTCTCGTCGTGATCGCGGATGTAGAGGAAATCGCGGTGATATCGATCGCTCAGCTTCGAGATGGGATCACCGTGGACCACGTTCCCGGTGATGGCCCGGCCGCCTTGGGTCACGACAGCCCAAGAAAAGTCATCGTCGTCGGGAACCGTGGGGCCGGCCCACGCGGGCGCGCTCGCGAGTGTGACCGCGGCAAGGAACGACAGGAACGCGAAACGAATGGGGTTCATGGGCCTTCTCCTGGCAAAGGGCATCACTCGGGCGACTGTGCCTTGCCCGGTCAGATAGTGGCGAGACGTCCTGAGTTGGAACCCGGCCGTGGGGGAGGCTACTTCGTCAGCGAATAGGCCCGCTTGATCCAAGCACACAGCTCCGCGTCGACATCGGCCGGGTCTTCCAATTTGAACTCGACGTGATGGCGATTCGCGGACACCTGCTCGCTCCTGTGGACACGCGCGCTCTTCAGCGGGGCATCGAACACTAGGTTCAAGAGAATCCCGTAGGCACGCGGGTGAACCCCGGCGAAGGCCCGGCCATGCGTTAGGTGCAACGAGGTCTTCTTCTCTTCGACTTCAACCGGACCGAGCTTGCGGACAGCCGCCATGACCTTCGCGTACGTTGCCTGGCTTGCTGGTGTCTTGAGGATGGCGGGGTGGCGAACCATGCAGTCAGGGTATCAGATTGCCGAAAAGTCGGTGTTCGGTCCGGGGTCCCTCGTCGTTTCTCTCAGCTACAGCCCGCATCCCCTTGGCGCTCAACCTGGAGGAACGATGGTCACTCGGACCGGCCGCCTGGCCGCACTGGTCGCTTCCGTGCTCTTTACCCTGGTGGCTCCGTCCGCCGCGCGGGCCAGCTTGTCCCCCGGTGTCCGGTTGCGGTGGGTGGGCGAGCGCCCGAAGCCGGCGCAGGCCGGGCGCGAGTTCGTGGGCCAGCTCGAGGTCGCCTCGGCGTGGGCAGGGCAGGTCGAGAACTTCGAGCTCTCGGGCAAGGGCTGGACCGTCCGCGGCCTGGACGCTCCGGCGGTGATGTCTCTTTCCAAGGGGCAGCGCCGGGTGGTGACCTTCCGGGCGGTCCCGACCGATCCGGCGGAGCCGCTGACGATCCGCTACACGTGGGGTGAGCGGACCATCGAGAAGATCCTCCGGCTGGATGCCGCCTCGATCGAGCGGGCGTATCGCAAGAACCTCGTGCGCTTCAGCGACCGGGGTGGCCCCAGGCTCTCGGGGATGAGGCCGCCTTCGCAGCAGTCGGGGCAGCGCGCCACCACCACCGCGTTCCACTTTTCGGGCACGTTTCAGTACACGCGCGGGGACGGCACCATCCGCGGCGCGGATGGGATCAAGGTCGAGGTGGTCGATCAGGACGCTTTCGTCGACGAGGTGATCTGGTCGGGGTTCACCGACCTGAACGGCCACTTCGACGTCAACACCCTCTGGGACGACTGCGACATCTCCGGTTGCGACGACCCCGACATCTATCTCCAGATCACGGCGGAGACCGGCGTCGTGGGTGTGATGCAGGACATGATCTTCGGGGTTCCCTATGTGTGGGTGACGCCCGTCATCCCGGACTTCACCGGGAACAATGTCGATTTTGGCGTCATGCATCCGGACAACAACACCGACGAGGACGCGGCCGTCCACATCTTCAACAGCATCACCCGCGCGGATCGCTATGCCCGCCAATTCAGCATGGCCGCGGAGCGGGTCGAGGTGGAGTGGCCTGACGATGACACGCCCACCAGCTACAGTCCGAGCTCGGAAGTGATCCATATCTCCCACCAATGGATGTGGGACGAGCTGACGCACACCCACGAGTACGGCCACCACCTGAACAACGTGTACGGGAATCTGCTCGACCCGGACTACGCGAACGGCTTCTGCGACACTCCAACGCCCGGGCATTGCGTCTGGTGTCCCGAGCACGTGGGAGAAGCCTGGCAGGAAGGCTTCGCGGACTGGTGGGGTCAGCTCGTCACCGAGGATTACCCGGCCAGGTACGGATACAGCTCATGGGCGGGCCTCCCGAACGGACAATACCCCAATGATTGGCTTTATCAGATGGACTGGTTGGTCAAATGTCAGCAGGACAGCACGTACTATCCCGGCGCACTCACCGAGGGATACGTGATGGCGCTGCTCCGCGACATCCAGGATCCCGTGAACGACGATCACGACGGTGGATCGCCGGACTGCGACATGGACGCAACCAGCCTGGGCGCGGACGAGATCATGACCGTGTTCCGCGACGACGATCCGACCGACATCACGATGTTCCTGAATTCGTTCCGCACCCGGTATCCGTTCTACTCGATGGACCTCTGGAGCACGGTTCGCAACGTCGATCCCGGCCTGGGATTCCCGCTCCCGAATCCCGTCGTGAACAACTACAGCACCGCCTGCCGGCTGGTGCGCGCGGGGGAGTCCACAACCCTCGTGGCCCAGGGGGATGGCTCGCTGGAGCAGTACCAGTGGCGCCGCAACGGAGTCGCGATGGCCGATGGGCCAACGGTCTCGGGATGTCACACGACGTCGCTCGTCCTGTCATCACTGACGGGACCGACCGGGAACGGTGACTACGACTGCGTGGTCAAGACCTGTGATGGCACGAAGTCGGTGACGAGTACATCCACGCATCTCACCGTCTTCGGCGCGCCGCCCACCTCCCATCCGTACCTGACCTGGGGGGAGAACTCCAACTCGCAGTGCGGCGATGGAACCAACACGTTCAAGCTGCCTCCGGGCTCGTATACGCACCTCGCGAATGTCGTCCAGATGGACGGGGGTCGGTCCTACTCTGCCGCGCTGACTTCCGATGGGTCGGTCTACACCTGGGGGAATGGCTCGTTCGGGGAACTGGGCAATGGCACCTACGGAACGGTCGCCTCGCCGGTCAAGATCGGCGTGGCGAACGCGATCCAGATCGCGACCGGTTACTCCCACGTGCTCGCCCTGCTGCGGGATGGGTCCCTGAAAGCCTGGGGATCCAACCAATCCGGCGAGCTGGGCGATAGCACGCAGAGTGCGAGCAATACGCCGATTCGGACGCACACGACCGCGTGCATCACGGCGGTTGCCGCCGGGAACAACTACAGCCTGGCGTTGCAATCCGACGGCACGGTCCTCTCCTGGGGGTTCAACGGCCTTGGCTCGCTCGGGCGCGGATCGATCGGGGGCAATTTCCTGCTTCCGGCGCCGGTCGTGGGACTGTCGAATGTGATCGCGATCGCCGCCGGCGCCTATACGGGGTTCGCCCTCCGCGGTGACGGAACCGTTTGGGCGTGGGGCTACAACGCCTTCGGGGAGCTGGGAAACAACACCACGACCAACAGCGGAACTCCGGTGCAGGTGCAGGGTCTGCCACAGATTCGCTCCATCGCCGGCACGCAGGCGAACGGCTATGCGGTGTCGGCGACCGGGACCGTGTACGGCTGGGGTCGTGGCAACCAGGGCGCGATCGGAGACGGGACCTTTGCCGACCATTTGACCCCCGTACTGGCCAACGTCGTAGGTGTTCAGAAGCTGATCGCCGGAGAAGCGGGATGGGCCATGGCCCTGCTGTCGGATGGCACCCTGAAGGCCTGGGGTTACAACTATGACGGCGTTCTGGGAACCGGCGCCGTAGACGGAACCAACCAGCCCTCGCCGGCGACGGTGCTAAACGCCGCGGCCGTCGCCGACATCGCCGCGGGCTGGGGGACGACCCATGTATTGGGCTACATGTCCGGAGTCACGGGGGTCGCCACCGAGGGGTCCGGGCCGGCTCCGATCGCGCTCAATCTGCGCGTCGCGCCGGTTCCCTCGCGTGACCAGACCTCGCTATCGTTCGAGCTTCCGCGTCCCGGCCCGGTGACGGTCGCGGTGTTCGACGTGGCGGGCCGGGTCGTGCGCACGCTCGTCTCCGACTCCCGATCGGCCGGCCGTTACCAGACGACCTGGGACGGCCGGACGCGGTCGGGCGCGAGCGCCCCGGCCGGGGTCTACTTTGCCCGACTGGAGGGTGCGGGGACCGAGGTCACCCGCCGGATCGTACTGATGAAGTGACGCCGTGACCCGGCAAGTGCCCCGTGGAGGCTATACTCTCGATCTCTTCCGAGGGGGAGGTCGGGATGAACGAACCCGCCGGCGGCGCGGGGAGCGGAGCCGCACCTCACGAGACGACCGGGGTCCTGATCGCGCGGGCCCGCGCCGGCGACACGCTGGCGGGGCAGCGCCTGCTCGCCCGGTTGCTGCCGGTCCTGCGTCGCTGGGCCCGGCACCGGTTCCCTTCGCGAATCCGCGATGCGCGGGACACCGAGGACCTCGTCCAGGACGTCCTCCTGCGCGCCTTTCGCCGCATCGACTCGTTCGAGAATCGCGGCGAGGGAGCGTTCCTCGCCTACCTCCGTCAAATTCTGTTGAACACGGTGCGCGACGAAGCGCGCAAATCACAGCGAAGGCCCGCGCCGTCCCCCATCGACGAGAACCAGCCCGACACGGCGCCATCGGCGGTGGAGCAGGCGATCGGCGCCGAACGGCTGCGCCGCTTCGAGGAGGCGCTCGCCACGCTGCCCGAGGAGCACCAGCAGGCCGTGATCCTTCGTATCGAATTCGGATACTCGCACGCGCGCATCGCCGAGGCGCTGGGAAAGCCCTCGACCGACGCGGCGCGGGTCATGGTCTCGCGCGCCCTGATCCAGCTTGCGAGGAAGATCGATGATGCCTGAGGAACCCTCACGGTCGCTGGGGCCGCCCGTTTCGTCGGACACGCCGGGGGCCGAGAATCTCGCGGCCGCGGCCGAGGCGGTCGCCGACGGAACGCGCGTGGACTGGAGCCGGGTCGCGGATTCGCGCGGCCTCTCGGGGCTCAAGCTGATCGAACAGCTCGGACACGCCTACGCCGGGGAGACCGCCGCCGAGGCGGGCGGTGGGGCTCCCGCCGCCCGAACGTTCGAGCCGGGGGATCGACTGGGCCCCTACCGTATCGACGGCGAGCTGGGACGCGGCGGGATGGGCGTGGTGTATCTCGCGCGCGACCTGCGCCTCGATCGCGAAGTGGCCGTCAAGGCGCTCCCGGCGGAGCTCGCGGCCAATCCGGGCGCGCTCGAACGCCTGAGCCGCGAAGCCCGGATCCTCGCCTCGTTGGACCATCCCGGGATCGCGGTCATCCACGGCATGGAGGAGACCGCCGAAGGCGCGCGCTTCCTCGTGCTGGAGCGCGTGCGAGGCGCCACGCTTGCCGCGCGGCTTCGCGCCGGCGCGATGCCGATCTCCGAGGCCCTGCACGTAGCCACGCAGATCGCCGAGGCGTTTCAGGTGGCGCACGAAGGCGGTGTCATCCACCGGGATCTGAAGCCGGGGAACGTGATGATCACCGCGAATGGGCGCGTGAAGGTGCTCGATTTCGGCCTCGCGCGCGCGGAGCGTTTTTCCCCGGCGAGCGGCGGTCCCGGGGCCGGCGCGGACGGCGGAGGCCGTGACGCCGCGGAGGGCCCGGTCGAGGGGACGGCCGGATACGTGAGCCCCGAGCGCCTGGGCGGAGTGGAAGACGCGCGGGCCGACGTCTTCGCGTTCGGCGCCGTGCTCTACGAGTGCCTCACCGGTATGCCGGCCTTTCCGGGCGGCTCGTCCGAGGATGTCCTCGCGGCGGTCCTGGAGCGCGATCCCGACCTCACGCGGCTCCCGGAGGAAACGCCTGAGCCGATCCGGCACCTCATCGTGGCGTCGCTCGAGAAGGATCCCGAGCGCAGGCTCGGCACGATGGATTCGGTCCTGGCCCTGCTGCGTCGCGGTCGCACGGCGGGACCGGGGAGCCGGGCCGCGTCGAGCACCCCGAACAACCTGCCGCCCGAGCGCACCCGCTTCGTGGGCCGCGGGGAGAGTCTCCGGGATTGCGAGTCGCTTCTCGCATCGGGTCGGCTCCTCACGCTGACCGGCACCGGCGGCGCGGGAAAGACGCGCCTGGCGCTCCGGCTGGCCTCGCGAGCCCTGGAGCGCGCCCGCGATGGCGTCTGGTTCGTAGATCTGAGTCCTGTGGCCGAGCCCTCGCGCGTCCCCTTCGCCGTCGCGGATGCCATGTCGCTGCGCGAACAGCCCGGCATTCCTCTGTCGCGGACGCTGCTCGAGCGGCTGCGCGATGCCGAGGCGCTCCTGGTGCTCGACAATTGCGAGCACCTCCTGGAGGCCTGCCGGTCCCTGGTCCTCGATCTGCGGGACGGGTGCCGCGGCCTCACCGTGCTCGCGACCAGCCGGGAAGCGCTGGGTCTGGAGGGCGAGCGGAGCTATGAAGTGCCCATGCTCCCGGTGCCCGAACCCTCCGAATCGGTCGACCCCGCCACCCTGATGCGCTACGAGTCGGTGGAGCTGTACGTGGACCGCGCGACGCTGGCGGCCCCGGACTTCGCGCTGGATGCGTCGAACGCGGCGGACGTCGCCCGGACCTGCCGCGCGCTGGATGGAATCCCCCTGGCGGTCGAGCTGGCCGCGGCCCG